>NZ_JAKOAV010000015.1 GCF_029478095.1 Pelotomaculum isophthalicicum JI
AAAGAAGCTTTGAGAGAGCATCTGTCTTTGTCTGGGCAGAAACTGGAGGAGTTTATAAGTCAGTTTATTTCCTCTCTGCCCTCGTTTTTCAAGGATCGATTACAGCTTTCGGTCTGCGAAAGTTGAGAATTTAAATAACATTGGCAGGTACAATGACCTGCCGCTTTTTAGTGGGACATATCGCCCCAACCGCTCTACGACCATAGATTTACTTTTTCGGATTTATCGTAGCGCACATTTCTGATCCTTCATTGCCTTTAATACAAGTATTTTTGACCCATTGCTCTCCACCTTCATCAGGAAAGTCCTCACGGTAATGAGCACCCCGGCTTTCTTTTCTTAAGAGAGCCGACAACGCTACCGCTTTTCCAACTAAAAGCATATTTCCGGTTTCCAGTTTGTTAATTAATTCCTTGTAATCACTTGCCCTAGTTTCAGAAAGCTTTTCTTTTAGTTTTTCAATATCACTAACCAGTCCGGAGAGTTCTTCGTGAGTCCGGATTATTCCGGCCTTTTTCCACATCAGACATTTTAACTTGCTGCACACTTCTTCCACTGAAAGCTCTCTTTTCCCCTCCGTATGAGATTTTAGATCTTTAATTTTTGATTGAAGGTTTTCAATGCTGAAAAATTTTTTCTTGCATAAGGCATATTGAGCAGCGAGCCGGCCGGTGATATCACCATAAACCCAGGCTTCGGTCAAGGCGTTGCCACCTAACCGGTTGGCCCCGTGCACGCCACCATTTACTTCTCCTGCTGAATACAACCCCTCGATTCCCGTCTCTCCCCGCTCATTAACCAGTATGCCTCCCATAAAAAAATGGGCAACCGGGGCGACAAGGAAAAGCTTTCTTCTTTTTAAACCCCTGGGAATAAATTTTTGAAAACGCTCGATTTTATCCTCCGGGATGGTCGAAAGATCCATCCAGACACCGCCATTAATCCCCCTGCCTTCTTTGATCTCTTTTGCAATAGCCAGGGCCAAGGCGTCCCTGGTCATTGCCGAAGGATCTTTTAAGCCATGCCGCAGGGCAATATTTTCCCCCCGGTTGTTGAGTAACCTTGCGCCTCCCCGGTAGACTAAAATTTCGTATATAACCATCGTCTTGGCAAGGGAAGGTTCAAGCATAAAAGTAGGATAGTACTGAACAAACTCCATGTCTATTAAAGGAACGCCTGAACGAAATGCCAACGCATAACCATCGCCTGTTGTGCCGGGTGCATTGTTTGTTTGGGAATAGATCTGTCCGGCCCCGCCAGTGGCAAGTACCGTGGCCTTTGACTGAATTAATATAAGTCCTTGGCGGGCCGGATCTATAACCAACGCGCCCGCGATGTCACTATGTTCATTGCGGCAAAGGTGAACGACAAATACGCCGGCTATAAAATTAACACCCAAATCTTTTGCGAAGTTAAACAGTGGAAACGTAAAATCCGTTCCAAAACTTTTTTCGGTGACTACATTTCTGGCTACAGAGTGACCGGGTAATGAAACGATTCGTAATTTGCCGTTATCCTTTTTTTGCAGCGGCACACCGTAACTCAATAAATTCTTCACCTGTGCTTGCGCGCCCAAAGTCATGGTGCCGACCATTTCGGGCCGGTTAATCCACCTGCCTGCTACAAGTGTATCTGTCAGATGTTGTTCAGGTGTATCACGTTCACCGGTAGACGCGGAAAAAGAACCATCCGAAATAGCGGTGTTGTTTGCGCGTCCCGGACGGCTTTTACTAATCAGCAAAACTTCAGCGCCTTCTTTTCTAGATGAAATGGCGGCGCATAAACCCGCACCGCCGCCGCCGATAACCAGTACGTCTGTATTTATTACCTCTAATAGTTCCATGGCTTTACACCTCTTTACTAAAATGAGTTATTAATTTGTTTTTTAAACAGACAGGTCAAAAAAATCTGTATTAACTATTATTATTGTAATTCCTGGGCAGGGACGATTACTTGCCGTTTTTTCACATCAATAACTCCTGAGGCGGTAATTCTCAATCCAGGCAGAAAATCGCAAACTAAAAACAACAACGTATAGGAAAAGTCGTTATAATGATAGCCGTACTCTCTTGTTTTATTTTCCAGCTCTTTCATTTCAGCGACAACCGTGGAAAAAGAACGGTCACTCGCCATTCCACCGATTGTAAGAGGCATGCGGAATGATACTTGCCCATTTTCAACCACAACAATGCCCCCGCTCATTTTGGCCGCCTCAGCGGCGGCCAGGGCCATGGACGAACGATCTCTTCCCAGCACCAGCAGGTTAAAGGAAGTATTGTAAGTAGAAGCAATCGCCTCCAATTGACCAATGCCGCTGATAAAACCGTTTGTCACCCATTTTCCGTGACGGTCGATCAAGGTGCAGTACAGCAAGTCATCTTCGCGTTCCAACAAACCGTCACGCGGCTTGAGCAAACGGTCTTGCCGCCTCGTAATGACAGCGGAAACCGCGTCAATAACCGGAAAAACCTGCTCGCGATCCGACGGCGCCCCAAACAAAGAAGGGTTGCTCAATAAATCCGGATCAGGCAACACAGTCTGAAAACCCATCTTCCCCCAGTCCGGGGCAACGGGCATTACAGACAATTTTCCGTCGGCAGCAACTATCTTGCCTTTTGCAAAAACCATATGCGGGACAAATTTTTCCAGATCGGGCAGCAGCAGGATATCCGCCTGCCGGCCGGGAGTGATAGAGCCCAAATCTCTTTCCATCCCCAGGTACATGGCCGGGTTGATTGTAGCCATTTGCAGCGCCGTGACCGGATCTATCCCGGCTGCCACAGCCATGCGCAGCATTCCGTCGATAAGTCCCTCCCTGGCGATGGAACTGGGACGCGATCCATCGGTGGTAAGCAGCATCCGGTTCGTCGGCAAACGCTTTTCTGTAATTGCCCGGAGCAATTCCGGCAGGTCCGGCCTGAGGGAACCATGCCGCAGCATGGTCCAGAAGCCTAATCTCAACCTCTGAGCCACATCTTCGGCCGTAATCGCTTCATGGCACGATTCCGCGCCGGCCGCGGCAATTACATTTAAATGATCGTAGGAACAGCCTGCCGTATGCCCCTCAAAACCTTTCCGCCTGACTTTGGCCAGGCAGATCTTTTCCAATAGGGAATTCTCTCCCTCAACTATCAGCGGCCAGCGGGTTATTTCGCCTATTTTTATGACGCGCGGGTCGGAAAAAAGCTCTTGCAGATTGTCAATTGAAAAAATATTTTCTTCATTTATGTCCGGTGACTGGTGTGTCGCCCTTGCCGCCCAATATAGCCTGACCGGCAGGTTATCCAGCGCGTCGACTATTTTTAAAAAACCTTTTGCTCCCAGATGAGCAAAGAAAAAAAGGTTATCGCAAACGACTGTGGTGATCCCGCGGCATAGAGCGGCTTCCGCCAGGCTGACTGGATTGTATATCCCCCACGGGTGAGAGTGCGGTTCAATCAGGGCGGGGCAGAGGTAGAATCCTTCCGCGTCGATAATCGCTGTGTTTGCGCCCACCATTTTTTCACTACTGCCCACATATGCGATTTTGTCCCGCCATATTGCGATATTGGCCGGATAAATTTCACCGGAGAGCACGTTCACCAGTGAACCGCCCTTAAGATAACAATCGGCCTCCCGCCTGCCGGCAGACACATCCAGCAATTCTTGGAGACCTTTAGCCGGTGCTGACAAAATACCACCCCGTCTCATGATTTAGGCATGCCACAGTCTTTTTCCACTAGTTCCATTCCTTCACGCAGGTATTGATGAGCAAGATCAACATAGAGCTGCTTGCCCCATAACCAAAATTTCCGGTCCTTGTCCTCTACATCCCGTACTATTTTAGCCGGGTTACCTGCCACCACAACCCCGCCGGGAACGATTTGGCGATTCTTAACCACACATCCTTCAGCAACAATAGTCCAAAAGCCGATTTTGACATGAAGACTCAATATCGCTCCCATCCCAATAACCGCGTAATCCTCGATATTTTCCGCATGGACTACGGCGCCGTGTCCAACAGTGACACTTTTTCCAATACGGCATACACTGCCTGAAAATGCATGAACAATTACACCCTCTTCCACAGCTGTGCCCAGACCTACTTCAATAGTACCATGATCGCCCCTGAGTATTGCACCAGGACCTATATAGCAATCATCACCAATTCTAATATCACCAATAAGCACAGCTGCTTCACTTACGTAACTCCTTTCGCTCACCACCGGCATTCGTCCGGCAAAACGATATAAGGGCATAGACTGCACCCCTTCCTGTTTAATCCCTGGAATGATCGAAAGATCCGTTCTAATGTGTTAATCGTCTTGAATTTTCCGCAATTTATTATATAAGGTTGTTAAAGAGATGCCCAACGCCCGGGCAGCTTCCTTTTTGCCGGCCAATGAAGGGCCGAATTTCTGAAGCGCGCGGCTGATCATCGACTTCTCCAGTTCCTCCAACGAGACAATGGATTCGGGCATTTGAGAAGGCAGCGGAGACAGGCAAATATCCTCCGCCATGATCCATTCCCCGTCGCAAAGAGTGCTTGCTTTTTCCAGGACATTTTCCAATTCACGAATGTTGCCCGGCCAGTGGTGGTTTGCCAACTTGACTAAAGCTTCGTCTTCCAGACCTTTTATCACCCTGCCCACCCGGCAATTTATTTTAGGCAGCAAGTTCCGCGCGATCAGGGGAATATCGTCAATTCGTTCGCGCAGCGGCGGGATTTCTATACTCACTACATTCAACCGGTAATAAAGATCTATTCGAAACAAATCCTTTGCGATTAATTCTTCCAAGTTCCGGTTGGTCGCGGCAATTACACGGGTATTAACTTTAATTTCTTTAGTGCCTCCCAGGCGGCGGAACGTTCCGCTCTGGAGCACCTGCAGCAATTTGGCCTGCAGGCGCAAGTCCATGTCTCCGATCTCATCCAGGAAAATGGTCCCCTGGTTAGCTAATTCGAAAGTCCCAATTTTTTGCTGACCCGCTCCGGTAAAAGAGCCCTTTTCATAGCCGAAAAACTCGCTTTCCAAGAGATTATCCGGAATGGCCGCGCAATTGACATTGATAAACGGCTGGTACCGGCGCGTGCTGGTATTATGAATGGCTTCAGCAAACAACTGCTTTCCCGTGCCGCTTTCTCCCCGTAAAAGCACGGTTGAGTCTGTCCGCGAAACACGCCGGGCTAAAGCTAAGGATTTTTTAAAGCATTGAGTTTTACCCGCTATGTTACTAAAATCATATCTTGTAAAATCATATCTTGCCTGTTCAATCTGCTCAGAGATATTGGATGAAAAACGGATGTCCTTTCTGGCTTTAGCCAATTCACCCAGCACGTTTATCGCCTCCGCGGCCTCACGGAAGAATACAATCGCCCCGACAAACTGGTCGCCTATATGGATTGGAAAAGCATTGGAAAAGACTTCAGTATGCGCTCCCAGCGGTATGTGTTTTTTGCCAAAAACCGGTTGACCAGTCAATAAAACTTCTGTTAAGGCCCCGTGCGGGTTCGTTTTCAATATGTTTTTGCCAACCCGTTTCTGTCCGTCACTCCTGCAAATTAACGAATATGATTTATTCGCGTACATTATATTGCCTTCATCATCAGCAAGAAGAATTCCCTCCGGAGAAGAGTCCAGAACTGCATGACCAAGCTGACCGATGCTTTTTACAAGGCTCTTAAACAAGATTTCTCACTCCCTGAGTTAATCATTCTTACCATAAGTATTGTTCTAAATTAAGGTAGAACTCCCACCGGTAAAAGTGGGAGTAGTATTAAAATTGGAAAAATTACAAATAATATTCTTCCACAAAACAGCGTATCTTTTTTGCATTACCCTACTTTAAAATGATTGGCAAGCGCTTCCAGTTCTTCTGCCAGCACGGCAAGGTGCTGGGTGGTGGAAGAAACTTCTTCCATGGTGGCTGTCTCTTCCTCGGCTGCCGCGGCCACGTTCTGCACCGCCATAGTTATTTCTTCGGTTGCTTTAACAACCGATTGGATCTCGCTTGCCAGACACTGTACCGATGACTGGATTTTATTGAATATTTCACCCATGTCCTGAACCACTGCCGTACCGGCTTGCACATTAACGACGCTTTCATTCATGCTTTGGACAGATTTTTGCGATCCTTGCTGGATAGTATTGATCAGTAGATTGATTTCTCTCGCGGCGCCGGCAGACTGCTCGGCCAATTTTCTCACTTCTTCGGCCACCACCGCAAACCCCAGGCCTTGCTCGCCGGCCCTGGCCGCCTCGATCGCGGCATTTAGCGCCAGCAAATTAGTCTGGTCGGCAAATTGCGTAATCAATTCGACGATCTTGGAAATTTTTATGGCCGATTCGTTTAGTTGGTTTATAACTTCCATGCCGGTGGCCGTGGTCTGCTGGATCGAGTTCATCTGCACGGTAATGCGCTGGACAGCGTCGCTGCCCTCCCCGGCGAATTCAGTGGTCTGCACGGAAACGCCGGCAATCCGGTGGGCGTTCGCAGATATCTGTTCTACTGTACTGGCTACCTGGCTAATTGTAGTAGCCGTTTCGTTAGCCCCTGCCGCCACATTTTCGGCGTTGGCTGACAGTTCGTTGGACGAAGCGGCGACGGTCTTGGATTTTTCCTGAAGATGATTGACAACCGACTTTAAGTTTGCCTGCATAGTGTTAAACGCTCCGGCCAGTTGATCAAATTCATCCTGCGATTTAACTTCGATTTCTTCACCGCTAAGATCACCTGCGGCAATCTTGGCAGACCTGGCGACTACTTTTTTGAGAGGAGCGATCATCCTGGTAAGAACCACACTAACAACGCCACCGGCAATCACCATAATCAGCAAAGTAATTATTAAATAAGTAACCGGCAGGGAGGAAATCTGGGACAAAATCTCTGATACCGGCGCCGTAAGCGCCAGAGACCATTTGACGCCCGGCACCGGCGCGTAAGCGATATATTTGTCCACACCCTCAAAAGCATAACGCGCTTTACCATTCTCGCCTTTAGTCATTTTTTGGGTTGCGTCCACCAAATCTGGCGAAGTGCCGCTGTCTTTTAACGGATTGTATTTCATTACCAAATCTTGCTGCGGGTGGGCTATAAACAAACCGTCACCTTGAATCATATAAGCGTAGCCGGTTTTACCCACCTTGATCAAAGAGATCCTTCGCAACAGGTCATCCAATAAGACAGCTCCGCCTGCGACACCAATAATTTCGTTGTTTCTTTTAATTGGCGAGGCCGCGGTAATAATCCAATTTCCGGTAGTTTTAGAAACCACCGGATCGGAAATCACCGTTTCGCCCGTAGCCATTACTTTTTTAAAATAATCCCGGTCACCCATATTAGCCGACATTCCCAATGAATTAAAATAACTGCCTGTCCTATCGGCAACATAAAGCGTTTCGTATTTTCCATTGCGCTGAACCTCGGCGGCCAAATAAGCGACAATCATCTCGCGGTTGTTGTTATTGATCAGCGACAGCGAATTAGCGAGTAATTCCGCTTCAGCTTTCCGGACATCCAGCCACAGGGCAACCTCGTTGCTTGAGGCTATAACCAGGGACGCAAGCGACTGCTCAATATTGTCAGTTAAAAGTTGCTTCGTCTTAACATAGTTCGAAAAAGACAAACTACCCAGGCCCACCGTCAGGATGGCGATAATAATTATCAACAGTTTAGTCTTGAAGCTTTTCACAATTATACTCCTCTCAGTATTGAGCCGCTTGACTTACTTCGTTTGACTTCACTGCTCGCTGTCCGACCAAACCTACCTCACCCCACCGGCGCGTCAGGTTATGCGGCAAGCCAAATTGATCCATCACCCGCCCCACCAGATGGTTGACCAAATCGTCGATGGTAGCCGGGTGATTGTAGAAAGCCGGCATGGGCGGGACCAGATACGCGCCGGCCCTGTTTACTGCAAGCATGTTCTCAAGATGGATCGCGCTCAAAGGAGTCTCCCGCGGGACCAGGATCAGTTTCTTTCGTTCTTTCAGCATCACGTCGGCGGCGCGGATAATGAGGTTTTCAGACAGGCCATGCGCTATTGACCCCAGTGTTTTCATACTGCAGGGGATGACGGCCATACCGCTGGTCTGGAATGAACCGCTGGCAACCGGCGCTCCCACATTACGGAGGTCGTGGCAGAAATGAGCCATTTTGCGTACCGCCTCAACAGTGTAACTTGTTTCCAGCACAATTGTTTTCTCGGCCCAACCGCTCAAGATAAGGTGAGTTTCCACTCCAGGGCATTCCTGCAAAGCTTCAAGCAACCGAACGCCGTAAATTGCTCCGGTAGCTCCAGTGATGGCGACAACAATTTTCTGAACATCCATTTTTTGTACCCTCCTGACCATATCATTGAGCGACTTATGAACTGTTCAGTAAAACCCGTAAAAATCGTGCGTTCCGCAAACTTAGCTGTGAGCGTTAACAGCTCCGCCGGTTTCAGCATTGGGACGTAAAAAAGACTTAACATTTTCCCTTTCGAAAATCAATGAAACTATTATGCCAACTAGTAAGGACCATACCGGGGAACTGATATTGTATATTGTAAAATTGGAGTAAGCGACGATAAATGCGAAAAAGGCACCCATTTGGAATTTATTCTTGCCGCTAAAAGCCACTTCAAACGCAGTGATAAACAAGCTTATCATAGCCAGGCCCGCCAGAACGTTGGCAACGGTTGCAGGCAAAGACCTTAAAAAAGGTACCAGCAACCCGCCAATAAAGGCGATGAAAACTTGGATAACCCCTTTTATCAATCCCGCGACCCACCTGCAATCTTTGGGACCGGCGTCATCACAGGAAGTTATGGCGGTCACCGGACCGGCGACCGTAATGCTGTGCGCCAGTAAAAAGGCGCCTATTGTTGAGCAAATACCGGTAGATGTAATCATTGTATTGACAGGCGCGTCAAATCCATTGGCTCTTAAAATGCCATAACCTTTTAAAAAGTCGGCCAGGCCCAGCAATACCAACGGCACACCGATAGATAATATCGCGGCAAAACCAAAGTCGGGTTTAACCAAAACAGGCGCGTAAAACAGATCCCCCACCGCCATTTTCGACTTCATCAAGTACATGCTCGCTATTACGCCAACAACCAGCGCGATCGCCTGGGGCGGGATCTTTTTTGTAAAAAGACGGCTGATAAAAAACGCTAACAGTGTTAATCCGGCTCCTATATAATCCTTTTGAACCGATGTAACAATTCCCATCGCGTAACTGAACAAGGCTCCCGCAATCATCCCCATGATGATCGGCAAGGGTAAATACTTAACCACCGTTTTAATCAAGCCGGTAACACCAAGAAAGAGTAAGATCAACCCTCCGAAAATATATCCCCCGACCATTTGTTCCAATGAAAAAACTTTCATGAGACTGCCTACTACGATGATGCCCGGCAATGAAAAGGCAATGGCTATGGGCTGCTGGTAGTAAAGAGACAAAAAAACCATTAACGCGCCGCTGATAAAATAAATCGACATAAGCCATGTAACGGTTTGCTGGTCAGTTAAATGGGCTTCGTTGGCAATGTTAATTAATAATATGATCGGCCCGCTCAAGCTGAATACTGTTGCAATTATGGCCGCTGTGACATTATTGACATTGAAGCTATGCGGCAGGGCTTTTAAGGTTGCCATGATCCCAGGGCCACGTTCAAGTAAACCTTTAGTCACGCTAAACCCTCCTAATCTTTTTATAGATCTAGATCTATCCGACTATTAAACGTTCCCAATAGGAAGAAATTTTGGGGGCGGTTATAATCGCCCCCTAAGGGAGTATTCTGAGGACTGTATTATCATTGTCCCCTTCTGTATTTATATTGTAATACAAATTTAATTGACTCTCCTTGGCCGTTACGCCCGCTTGCTCCGCTCGTCGATAAACCGTTTGCCTTTATAATCCGAACGCGCGAGCGTTCCTCTAGGCACCGTCTGGATTTCGACCCGCAGGTTGAGACGTTTTTTCATTTCGGTGGTAATGATCTCGCTTACATCTTTTGACTCGGGGGTTGTTTCAATTTGTATTTTCAACTCGTCCATGTCACCCCGGCGGAAAGCTGTAATCAGGTATTCATTGCCGAGCTCCAGATACTCTTCCACGATATTTGCCATGGTGCTCGGGAAAACGTTTACCCCCCGGACGATCAGCATTTCATCCTGCCTCCCCAGCACCCCTCCGATTAACTTGCCGAAGGTCCGGCCGCAGGCGCAAGACGATCTTTCCAACCGCACCCGGTCATTGGTCCGGTAACGGATGGCCGGACTGCACGTGCGCCCCAGGTTCGTGAGCACCAGTTCGCCGATTTCACCGTCCGCCACACTTTTCCCGGTTTTCGAATCCAATACTTCCACGATAAACTCGCTCTCGATGATGTGCAAGGCCTGGTTGTCCTGGTCGCACATAAAAGCGTAGGTGCCGGTCTCGGTCAGTCCCGGGTACTCAAACACTTTCGCTCCCCAGGCTCTTTCAAGTTTCTCCCGCACGGCGGGTATCATCGCACCCGGCTCCCCGGCCAGGATAAGCACCCGGATGGACGAGCCGGCCAGGTCTATTCCCAGATCCTGGGCCGCCTCGGCCAAGCGCAGCATATAAGTCGGCGTGCCGATAATCAAAGTGGCGTTGTTTTCACCGATGCAGCTCAAACGTTGCTCGGTGGTCCACCCCCCGGTGGGAATTGTCAATACGTCCAGGTGCTGCGCCGCTTCGTAAACACCCCAGAAAGCGGTGTAAGGGCCAAAGTTAAAGGGCAACAGCAAAACGTCTTTGCTGCTAATACCCGCCGCCGCCAGGGAATGGGCCATGCACCGCGCCCGCCAGAGCCAGCATTCTTTTGTATCAAGCCATTTCAACGGCTTGCCGGTGGTGCCGGTAGTCTGGTGGAACTGGACATAGTTCTCGAACGGTTCCGTTAAGTTGGTCCCGAAAACGGGGTTCTCTTCCTGATCCTTCTGAAAATCTTTTTTAGTCGAAAAGGGCAGCTTTACGATGTCGTCAAGATTCCGGATGTCTTCAAGCGCCACCCCGTGTTTTTTAAAACTATTCTGGTAAAACCGGTTGCTCTGGTATACCTTTTTCAGCATGTCTTGCAGTTTTTGCCATTGAATCTCCCGTATCTTTTCAAGCGGAGCTGTTTCAGTTGCCGCGTCATAAAACATTAACTAACCTCCCACCTTTCTCCGGACATAGGTCGCTTACCGGTTCATGCAGCTAAAGACATCGGTATAAGGACGGCCTTTAACATAGTCAGGCAGTTCTTTCACAATTTTAATCGCCCATGGCTGCGGATCAAGCACACCCATTTCCGAACGCACCCAGAGTGTGTCCGCTCCCGGCAAATCCTTGGCTGAGCGGGCAATCACCGCCCTTACCTGCTTGGTATCGTATTTTCTCGGGCCCGGTGTCAGGTCCTTAATGAATATGTCTCGCTCACCATCATAAAGATCCGCGTATTTACGAACATATGTCAGGTATTCCTTGGACATCTAATCTTCGCCTCCTAAAAATTTATTAATCAATTAAACCAAAAGCCGGTTCTTAAAGTCCGTATTCATGCCATTTCGCCAGCACTTTTTCCTTCGTTTCCTGCGAGTAAATATCTTCAAAAGTGGCTCTCGGAGGAATATTTTCTTTCGGCCACTCCAACGGCCAGGTAGCGTCGAAGGCCGCGAACGCTCCCTTGAGGATACGCCGTTCGTCAGCATCGTAGCAGGGGGTGAGGGCATTGGACTTGCCTACGAAGTGTTCCACGAGGATGCTCCGTCCCGGGTGGCACTTGGTGGCAAAAGCGTGCATCCACTGCTTCATATCGAAGACATCGACATCCTTGTCCACCACGATGCATTTCAGAACCATTACCCGCCGCGCGATAAAGAAGTCGAGGACTTTCTTGGTAGTTTCGATTCCGCCTGTTTTCACCCCGACGATAGCCAGGTGGGTGACTCCTTCCGGCGGCACGTACACATCTGTTACGTCAATGCCCCGTCTCTTCAGACCAATCTTCATCCCTACGGCCGCGGTCAGAGAAGCGGCGATTGAGCTGTCGTCAACCGGGGCGCCCAGGGCAGTCATTGATAAAATGGGGTTGTTCCGGTGCGTGATCGCCTTAATCCTGAATCCCACGCCTTCCGCCATGGTGCCGCTCCGATAGCCCGGGTATTCGCCAAAGGGCCCGTCCGGAACGATAGCGTCCACGGGGACTTCTCCTTCAATAACGATTTCCGCATTGGCCGGCACCATAATGTCGCATGTCTCGCACTTCACCAGGTCAACCGGTTCTCCCCGCAAGGATCCGGCCACCTCGACCTCATTCACGCCAGGCTTTAACGGCGCGGTGGCTACCATATGATCGAGGGGATGCGAGCCAATGACTATAGCTACCGGCATATCCTGGCCCTTAGGCACGTATCTCTCGTTCAGGATCATGGCAAACTGGCTGGTAGTCTGGGGCCAGCCGGCAAGAAAATTCTTGTTGTGGATCATGAAGCGGTACATGCCCCAGTTCGTCCAGTTGACTTCCGGGTCTTTATTTATGATTATGTCCCAGGTGGCGATGTAGCGCCCGCCGTCTCCCTCGTGAATGAGCGGCGCCGGGAGCTTGTAGATGTCCGCGTCTGCCCCGACGAAAACATTTTCCTTGCAGGGTGCGTCTTTGCGATCAACGATATTGGGCTGAACACGCCCTTGAATCCGCTCTTCATATATCTTGTAAATCTCACGTAACGGCGTGTCCGCATCCAATCCCATCGCGAGAGCTACCCGCCGCCAGGTGCCGCACTCGCCGTTAACGACGGAGTATCCCGGGTAATCTTTCACATTCTCGAACCAAAGGCACGGGCCGTACTGGTCGTACACCCGGCGGCTGATCGCTCCTAATTCAATATCCCAATCCACTTCCTTTTTGATTCGCACCAATTCTCCATTTTTCTCAAGAACGTTGATAAAATGCCTCAAATCTTTCACTGGTGATTCTCTCCCTCCATGACATATTTTTGCTATTAGACTTTCTTCGGCTCCGCGGTTGCCTTAAAAGTAAAAGCTGATTATATTAAAAGCAATTTATATACCAAGTCCTATTCCCAATAAAATCACCGTTTTATGACGTTCTTCTATCATTAGACTTGCAAAATTTAAAAGGGTTGGTTCCCTTTGAGAGAACCAACCCCGTATTTCATACCGTTCAAAGTATTCAAATATTTGAAATTTTAATTACAATTTTTATAATTTTCTTACATTTCACAATATATTTAATTGCTAAAATTAATAATTATTTTTAATGATAATTTTATTCAGTTTTAAATAGGCCTTAATAATCTTTCCAAAATAAATATTTGCGCCACATAGTTGCAATTTTCCATAATCTTTTTGATTTCTTCCGGTCCGGCATTGTCCACGTGTATACCTGCAACTACTACCACAGGTTTACCAAAAGCTAATGCTATTTTTTCCGCAATAGGTTTGGCTACTTCGTCATCTTTATGACCTAACAAAGGTATAACGCTTGTGTTGCAGCTAACTTTAGTATTGTCGGATATGCTGGGCCTGGTCAGGCTTATTGCAACTGCTCCTACATGCGGCTTATCGCCACCATAAAGATGTGCGACTAAACCGTCTCCGGTAATTGAAACCATCAAGTCAACCCTGTATTTCCCAAGACCCGCAGTATATAAAACTTGTTCCGCCAATTTATTCCCTCCCTAAAGGACTCATAAATTAAAAGCTGCTTAATATTAATTGCAATTTATATGCCAAGTCTATTCCCAACAAATTCAGCTTTTTGTTACGATCTCTATCCTTAGCTTGTAAAACTTAAAAGGGTTGGTCACCTTTAGAGAACCAACCCTGTATTTCATACTATATTAATATCCTTGCTGTCCTTATTTGGGTTAATCACATTTAAACTTTCGCAATTTATTATATAATGTTGTTAAAGAGATACCTAACGCTTGGGCAGCTTCTTTTTTGCCGGCCAAGGAAGGGCCGTACTTTGCGAGTGCACGGCTTATCATCGACCTTTCCAGTTCCTCTAACGAGACAATGGATTCAGGTTTTTGAGAAGGCAGTGGCGACAGGCAAATATCATCCGCCTTGATCCATTCCCCGTCACATAGAGTGCCGGCTTTTTCCAGAACATTTTCCAATTCACGAATATTTCCCGGCCAGCAGTGGTTTGCCAACTTGCCTAAAGCTTCATTTTCCAAACCTTTTATTACCCTACCAACCCGGCAGCTAATTTTAGGCAGCAAGTTCCGCGCTACCAAGGGAATATCGTCAATTCGTTCACGCAGCGGTGGAATCTCTATACTCACTACATTCAACCGGTAATATAAATCTATTCGAAACAAATCCTTTGTAATTAATTCCTCTAAGTTCCGGTTGGTCGCGGCGATCACACGCGTATTTACTTTTATTTCTTTAGTGCCCCCCAAGCGACGGAACTTTCCGCTCTGGAGCACCTGCAGCAGTTTGGCCTGCAGCCGCAAATCCATATCTCCAATCTCATCCAGAAAAATAGTCCCTTGATTAGCTAATTCGAAAGTCCCAATTTTTTGATGACCTGCTCCAGTAAATGAACCTTTTTCATAGCCGAAAAATTCACTTTCCAAGAGACTATCCGGAACGGCCGCGCAATTCACATTAACAAACGGCTGATACCGACGTGTGCTGTTATTATGAATGGCTTCAGCGAACAACTGCTTTCCCGTACCGCTTTCCCCTCGTAAAAGTACGGTGGAGTCTGTCCGTGAAACTCGCTTAGCTATAGTTACGGCTTCTTTAAAACATTGAGTTTGACCAGCTATTGTATTAAAATCATATATTGCCTGTCCAATTTGATTGGACCTATCTGAAGAGATCCGAATGTCTTCCCGGGCTTTAGCTAATTTATCTAACATGTTCATCGCTTCCGGGACTCCACGAAAGAATACAATTGCCCCAACAAACTGGTTGTCAATGTGGATCGGAAAGGCGTTGGAAAGGACTTCAGTTTGAGCTCCCGGTGGCAAATGTTTTTTGCCAAAAACCGGTTGACCAGTCAATATAACCTCTGTTAATGCTCCATACGGGTTCGTTTTTAATATATTTTGACCAATTCTTTTCTGTCCGTCATTTCTACAAATTAAAGTGTATGAATTATTGGCATAGACAATATTGCCTTCGCGATCAGCAAGAAGAATTCCCTCCGGGGAAGAGTCTAAAACTGCGCGCCCCAGTATACCGATACTTTCTACAAGGCTATTAAACAAGAATTTTCACTCCCTGAGTTAATTATTCTCACCATTGTAGTGGCCAGGGCGATATTATAGTCACATTATTGACATTATTTAAACTAATCCGATAATTTTGCAAATTGTCCAGCTTTATAACTCCGATAATGTAAATAGCCACGTAATTTGTTCCATTACTGGCTAACCAAAGTAACTACCGGCAGATGGTTTCATAAACAATCTCATTTAAGCCATTAACCCGGTTTTATTTAATCTTATACATTTAGATGATTAACTATAGTAGTTCGTCATATTACTATGATATGCCTTCTATTTCAAGAAAAAAGTTTTACATAAATTGCAACATAATTTGACAAATGGGAAGGAGCGGGTACTGCTCCCTTATGTCTATTACGTTTGCTGAATACTCAAGTATGTGGAAATAGCGGTTTTCAAGATCGGAGAAAAAGGTATACTGTCTTGGAGTTTTTATACCAATTTCCCGGTGCGATCTGCCGGTTGAAGGTACATCTTGAACAGAAAGCCACGGCTTATAATCTACGCCAATGCCCTGACCACGTCCTTCCTTCAGCCACCTTTCAATTTTCCTTTTTACCGCGTTGACGTTTGGCCATAAAATATGGCACCCCCTGTCTATACTACCATTGTATAACAGAAAGTGCCAAAGGTAAATACATTTATTATTTTAAATATACATCTTTTATTTTAAAACTACTTTTACTATTTTAAATCCACAAAAATCTGTTTGTGTAAAATAATGTTGTACACTAACAGACTCCATCACACAATGATTACTCAACTAAAAAGCAATTAACACAAAAAAATAGTTGTACACTATAATTCTAGCGTTTTATACTTTATTGAAATATATAGTTGTACACTATAAATTATGTTTGACGTTTCCAATTGTATTTAAACCAGCTCTACTAACCCCAGCAATTTGGCCGAAAACATTGCACCTTCTGGCAATGCACCTTTATATTGCAATTCCCTCTGCAACATTGGCGGTATAACTTCGGATATTATGTGTTCTAACCAATCAGCAGTAAAGCCATCCCCAAGGCTAGGTTGCAATTGTTGTAACATCGTCCACGCTTGTTCTATACTTCTGGTTCTTTCCCCTTCCCTATTAACTCCTAAAGGTATTATCAAACGCTGTATTTGCCCCTTAGCCCCTAAAACCTCAATATGCCATACAGTTAAAACTCCAGTATTATTTAGCGATGGGATTTTACCACGCAAAGCTCTGTCTTCTGGTGGAAGGTTTGTGTATGCCTCTAACAATTGCTGTATTAACGGATGCTCCAGCCCTAAAAGCGATAGATTTTCATCTTCAATGGCAATATCTCTTTGGGTAGTAAAACGAACGGATTGCCCATTACCAATATCAGCAATATACGTTTTACCTTTTTCTACTTCTATTAACTTCCCATTTTTATATTGTAAAGCTATGGTGGCAAAATGTATTAATCTGAGCATGCCAGCCCCTTTGTCATCATGGGCTTGATAATCAGAAATATTAAAACCTTCCAAGTCTTGAAAAAGCTCAAAAACAACATTCCTTGCCCTGGCGGCGTTCTCCATAGCCACCTCAATTTCCTGACGGGTACGGCGCAATGCTGGATCGCGGACCGCATCCTGATACAGGCGGTCGTAAGACAGCCGCTCAAACAACTGTCCCAATATCTGACTACGCAAATCTTCTGATACTTGCCCGTTCTCGTCAACTTTACCCAATGTCCTGGCGATCTCTTTTAATTTTTCCTCTAACATTAAATATATTTTGCCTTCAATTGTGTCTGCAGCAACAAAATTATAGACCTGGGCAGTAGACTTCTGACCATAACGGTGAATACGGCCAATCCTTTGCTCCAAATCCATTGGATTCCATGGTAAGTCATGATTAAAAAGAATCCGAGAGAATTGAAGGTTTATACCCTCGCGGCCTGCAGCAGTGCAAATTAACACCCTGGGGCCATCCGGCCGTTTGAACCTTTTCTCCGCCGCTGTCTTGGAACCGTGGTCCCCACCCTTAAGCACTTCCACACCCTGGCCGGGAAAGGTACTCTCGATTGCTCCCTTTATACTGTCTACACTTCCCAAATAGGTGGTAAAGATAACCACTTTCTCACTTTGATTGGCCTGCCATATTTCACCTAACGCTCTGAGCAACTCAATTATTTTTGTTTCAATACCACCCGGGAAACGTTCCAGCAGACTAAAAATACGCCTGCGCTCTTCCGGCAGGGCTAAAGATACAAAATCTGCAGCCGCTTCTTCAGCAGTTCCGGCAGCGATATCACTCGTCCCTTGCAAATCATAATTAAGGATGAATGTTTCAGACTCCTCAATTTTTCGCAATACTCTTAAACGATAATCAGCCAAAATACGTTCTGCTTCGGCCCTCCCAATGGGATCAAAAGGCACATCAAACATATCATGAATCAGCGCGCGGGCTTCAGAAAGGGCGTTATCCCGGCCATCTACATCCATATTCTGATCACAGTGAATTGCTTCATGAATTGTTAACATTAATAGTCGCCGGCGCAGTGTTTTTTTGACTGCGGCAAAACTGGATGCCGCGATTTTTTGAAAAATGGTCATGACAAAACCAAGGGCTCTACCCTTTCCGCCTTGAGTTTCAGCCAAATTATAACCATCCCGCAAGTAATCCTGCAGAGCATTATAGAATTTTAATTCATCATTATTTAAATGAAAAGCTTGTGTATTAACAAGCCTCCGGGCGAAAATGGGACGGCCATCCGCTTTACAGGCATCAGCCTTTGTGCGCCTTATCACCACAGCATTTAAACGGTGACGGCTTTCCACCATTTCCTGCTCATTTTGGAATAGGGTCGGGTCCAATAAACGTACTAGCATCCAAAAACGGAAATGGTCCCCCTGATGTGGAGTAGCCGAAAGCAATAATAAATCCCGGCAATGGTCCCGGATTGCTTCTGATAATTTATAATTCTCGGTTTTTTTAACCCTCCGCCCATTTTTGTAAGCTGAAAGATGGTGCGCCTCATCAAATACCACCAAATCCCAGGGGGGAGCTTCCAGCAAACGCTTAACTCTTGCTGGCCGCTTCAAAGTATCGACCGAGGCAATTAACCGATTATGTTTGGCAAAAGCATTTGATTTTCGGTCCGTGACATCACCTTCGGAACCAAATATTTCAAAATCAAGGTTAAATGTTTCATTTAACTCCCTGGCCCAGTTATTGACTAGCCCCGCCGGCACAATCATTAAAGCCCTTTTCATCTGTCCGCGGGAAGCCAGTTCGCGAAGGATCAAGGCTGTTTCAACAGTTTTTCCGAGACCTACCTCATCGGCAATTAAGTATCTTCGCGGTGATGCCATAGCCAGTCTATGTACTAGCACTACCTGATGGGGAAGTAAATCAACTTTAGCTGAAGTAAGAGTGCTGGCACTCTCCATAAGGGGTAGCTGTTCAGCCTCCCAGGACAGCCATAATAGCTCAAGATTTTTCGGGCTAACTTGGCGCAAACCCGATATTACCCTTTGCTCCCAGGTTAATTGACGACGTAACGTTTCTACAGGAACTTGCCGTAGGCCAACAGACTTAAAAAAAACCGCCGCATAACCACCGGGGCTAAACGCAGTGATTACACCCTCACCAAGATCCGGGTGATAAACTGACTGACCCGGCTTAAAATCAGGAATAACGGCGGACATAAAATCCTCCCCCGATTTCTTTTACAACTTCATTTCGATGCACATTATTATCCTCGACCATGATTATTTGCGCTTCCCTCGCCACACCGTTCCAAAGAGCAAAGGTTACATTCAGTTCATGTCCCCCCCGCAAACGTAAATAGGCGTGTTCGTTGGAATCGATTCGCCATTGCCGCCAATTGCAATTACAGCCGAAAACAATTCCTACATTGTTGCCATAAAAGTCCTGCACCCGTACAATCAATCGTTGAACTCGGTTGCGTAAAAACGTAAAAGCTGCCTCAGAATCCAGCGTCTCTAAAACGGTTTGCAACCCGACAACAAATATAGTTTTACCATCCCCAGATGGGATGGTAGATGGTAGTTTTCCTCCGATCCAGTTAAGGGCCTTATGCAAGGGTATTTGCACTCCATTTTCTAGTAGGGGGCTCAATAATTGGGCATCCCATATTAAACTGCTGCCCGAACGTAACCAGCCATTACCCCTTATCTCTCTCAAGCGTCATACACCTCCCCTTCTTCGCGTAAATCTAAGGCATATTGAACGAATTTTGGTTTAGTAGGCTTAATTAGATTGTTCTTTCTCCAGCCTTGCAATAAACGCCTACCAAGTTCAGACGCCTGCCTGATGTGTAAATGCGGAGACATTTCTGCATACCAACCTAAAATAGCCTCAACAGGAGGTTTATAATTTAGTTTTTCTTCACTCAATTCCTTTTGAATATCTATACCGCTTTTAGGAAAGGCTGCCCCGATAACAAAATGGGCAATGTCGAGATCTAGTTTTATTGAATCCCTACGTTTTCCAGGCCGGGTCAAAAAAGCAAATCTCTGCTCTAACGGTACCACCGATACTTTTTTATTAACCTCCACAACCCAACCCAGTTCTATCAAATCATCTATTGTGACCGTTGTCCCCCTTAACATTTTGTGCACGTCATCCCGGGGTAACGTTTCAGTATTCTGAAATAAGCTTAAAAATAGCCGTGTAACAGGCAGTGCAGATTCCGGAGGCCGCTTGACAAGATCACCGCCAGTGTCATCCAGCAATTGATTTATTCCTAATAACGCATCTTTTATGGAGAGAACCTCACCGCTCCCGGTAAAAACCTGACCGTAATGACGGCTGTAAAATTCTAGGGCTTTCCCTCGTAAAACCACCCTGATATCCGCTTCAGAAATATCCTGGTTGCGATATAATTCAAGGATACGTTGCTGGTTTTTAACTTCTTCTTTAACCCAGCGGCGCATTTTGGCCCAGGATACAGGTGTTGGATCCTCCAAACGCTTGCGGCAAACATGGAGAATGTCATACTCGATTTTGCGCGAGCCAAAGGCACCTCCCTCTCCTTTTGTTTCGTCACTACGGATAGGATAAGTGGCTACTAAAATAAATCCAGCCTCAAATAAACTGCGCAAAACAGCCTCCCACTGCCTGTCGTCATTGTGATGGAAGGTAAAGGCCAACAGTCCACCGGGCTTCAAAACTCTGTTTGCTTCCATCCAGCAGGCTGTAAGAGTATTCTCATAAAATTCCGTCGCAGGTTCCGTGCGATAGAGAGGGTTTGGGTCACCAATGTTAAGCGCATTATCCTGCATATAATCCCTTATATATTGTAGGTGGTCGGCTTTTATAGTCGGCTTCTTTTCCCACTCTTCCCGGTCATCCGGGTGTTCAGCCCTGTTCCTTATTGCTTCAAGAGTTTTTGGTGTAGCCGTGGAACGCCAATATTCAGCTTCCGGTTTGTCCTCATACCATTTCAACATCGGTATTCGTAGCCAGACGTAGAAGAAATCTGCCAAGTCAGCGTAAAATACATTGTCCGAGAAAGGCGGATCAGTTATTACCATGTCAATCATATTATCTTGGCAGAAATTTAAATCAGTAGAAGAAAAACAATATATATCTTCAATACTTTTTAGTATCTCATTTGTAAATAGATGTTTGCTGCTTTTATTATCTGATGCATTACTTATGTAAACATCCCAAGTATTTTGTAGCCAATTTAGTCCATTAATAACATTTTTCTTAATTGAATAATAATTTCCATTACCTAAAGTACCGAAAGGCGCTACTTCAATATTTGTTTGCTTTGGGTAAAAATTATTATTTGCAAATAATTGGTTATTGTGATCTCTTTTAATATTATATGTGCAAAATAAGTTTAAAAAATTTAATGCCTGACTTAAACCCCCAACGACTTGCTGCAAATCTATTAAAGAGTGATCTTTGATTTTTAATATGCTTAACCTTAGAACCAAAGAATGCAATAGTAACTGTCTAGGATTAAACATTGTCCACCAATGTGTATAACCCCAATTGGGAATACCACCATTTAAATGATGCGTCATCCAGGCATATGGAAGCCTCTCCTTTGGCCAATAATCAAACAAATCACCATTTTTACGCTCAGCCCATTCTCTTTCAGCAAAAATTATTCGCCTTAGATCATAATCATCCGGTGCCTTAAAGTAACGCCCGTTGTAATTATAGCCCTCCGCTTCACATGCCGGACAATGGCATTGCAGTGCGTATGTTGCTACCGGTGCTGTCCTGCGGGTGTCTTTTACTATCTCGAGGGCATTTTGGTTGAAATTCGAATCAGCGGCCAGTTCAATTATCTCTTTGTCCTCTTTTTCCCCTGCTATTATTGCCTGTCGCACCAAAGCAAGCCTACCTGATTGCCGCAACTGATCAACCCATTCAGGGGCATAGCCGCCGGCTTTCAATGCTTCAGCCATATCGTTAAGTGAAAGGCTCATTTTCACAGCAGTGAGCAAATCGTTCTCACGCCCGCAGGCTGAATTTTGACAGGTAAACTTGCTTTTACCTGGCACAGTGCCCTGGCGCGTATCCATAACAGTGCCGTCAGGCAGTTCTAAATATCTCGGCAATCCATATTTTTTCCGGTCGGTATCAACATCAGCATCATCAATCTCACCGCTATTTAAATCCTGTTCATGGACATTGCCCTCACCGTCTTCTCCTGCGTACTCCTCTTCATCAAAATAAGCATGCGAATCATCCTCGTCCAGTTTGATGCGGCCGCGCACTTCAATCAGTTCCAAATTTTTCAACCGCTCACGGAACCAGGCTTCCGTTTGTTCCGCCGTGGCTTTGGCAAAACCGCCCAAATCCATCTCATTTAATGTGCCGGGAGACCCTTTAAGCCATTCCGGATGAATGAGCAATGTCATGTATACGGGCTTACGCCCTATCCCCAACGCCTTTTTATCAACATTACCGGACTTGAAGTCATAAACGGGCTCATTGTTGACATAACCTTTTATTTTACCCCGCTGGCGCTCCAGTTCAGTAATTAATTTTTCACCTGAAAAAGTTCCACAAGAAGGACAACACAAGCCTGGTTCATCGCCGGCGGATTCCAACAACCGTAATATTCCGGCCAGTTTTTCACCGGCGTTGCCCTTACTGTAATCTTTTAAACCCCGGGCATACGCTTGAGAAAGCTCCGTAAATTTACCTTCACCCGGCAGTATAACCCTGGGCGCTCCCGGCGCCATCCGGGTTTCACCCAATTCGGCATGAAAAGACGTACCGCAGGAGGGACACTTTAATTCAATGTAACTGGTGGACAACTTTTTTTCCGCTACAACAGGCGAGCGAAAAACGGGTGTACGGTGGCCACAGCCGGTAGCAGGGCAAGGGCCATGTTTGGCCCAAAATGTATAGATAACCTCCGGCCCTTCCCAGCGATAATTATGTCTTTCTTCTGGTGGCAAATCGATAGGATCCACAGATGCTATTTCATTTGTTCGTACATCAATCCAATTGCCCTTATGCCCACGGGGGCAGGTAGTTGTATAAAATGGCTGTATTTGAGGCTTTACTTCAGCCTCAATATGTTCAAAAAGTTTAGCAACCTCTTCCGGGTCTGAACAAGACAGTTCGTTTTTCACTACCAACCATGCTACAGGGTTTAAATCAACCCCGTACATTTGCATGCCCAGGCGGGCTCCTTCAACCAGAGTGGTCCCACCACCCATAAAGTTATCTAAAACTTTAAGATTTTTAAAATTTCCGGCCTTCTGGTGGTTTGCATAGTAATGCTCCCACACTTTTTTCGCAGCTTCGGCAGGATCTTCAGGGGCCTCGGTGGCAGCTGCTATCAAGGTTGATCTAAAAACTGAAGACCGTCTCCGTGCCCACCATTTTGACATTTGATAAATAGGTTTACCAGCGTTACCTTCCAGGGCTGACAAGGCATTAATTGGCGCTATGGGGAAATCCACCTCAAGGCAGGTTTTGGGACGGTCTGGATCAGAAAAATCCGGTACCTTTAGACGAACTGCTTTTCCTAAATTGGGTGGAGCATCTTTTTGAATAATTTTTTTGGTAGTGCTTTTTGTTTCATTAAAGTTTAAGCTGGGACTCTCTAAAATTTTAAGCTGCTCATTATCAACAACTAGTTGTAAATCACCATTTGTTGACTTGCTTTTTCGTCTAGCTGCCATTACATTTCCTCCGGAAATTCAATTAATGGTACCAATACCTCAAAAACTGTTAACCCTCCATGTGTCAGGTGGGGGTAACCTCCCTGTATCTTCCAGCGCCTTTGTCCCAGCACCATATGGTGATTATTTATGGTTGTGGCCAATGCAGGCATAAAACCGACAGGGAACGGAGTATCAGCCACACATGAACGGCTTGCGCCAAAATATTTAATTAAAATGTCTTTAGCTTGTTGTTCAGTTTCTTCGTTGGAAAATAATTTGCAATTAGCATAGCCATGATCTGAAGCAATAACCAGTTTCCTGCCTTTTCGCATTTTATTGACTAACTGCCAAAAGCCTGGACTGGTAAGTTCCTGTTGCACAGCATTCTCTACTTCCTCGGGTTCCCTTTTATAAAGGTGGATTAAGTCGTCAAGCCAACAGTGCCAAATAAATATATCCGGCGAAGGAGGAACGTCTCCTAGACAGTCCTGAAAAGGAGATGTCAATACATCGGTCCGGGTGGTCTTCCCTCCCAAAAGGAAAGAATCTGTAGCACCATTATTAAAAAGGCTCGCTCTGGATGGCATACCTAAAGCTTTGGCAAATTGTTCTGTTTCCGTTGGTAATTCAGCTCCTGTTATTTTTACAGAAACAGGATCCAACCCATTAGCCCTGGCATTTTCAATTAACGGTTTCAATTCCCGCAAAGACAAAGCGTCAAGGATCAGTATAGCCCTGCCACCTACAGAGTTATCTTCCCACCAGCCTTTTAAGGCCTCCGCTGTACTGGTTACACAATCTATAAAATCATGCCATAGATTCCAGGCCGACTCTGCCAGTAACCTATCCAGTTTTACTGTAGCCTGATGCAGCATGGTCGGACTTACTTCCGGGGCTATCTCTAAAAGATAATTGATTATAGCCAGCCAGCAATTCTGGCTATTAGTATCATTTAATAAATTAATCAATAAGTCTTGTTGTTTATTCAATAACTCTTTGTTTATATTACCCATCAATCTTTTCCCTCCGGCATGGTAACTTCCAAAATTGCCCGGGTGGTCGGCGGTAATTTTTGCAACAAGGCTTTTAGTTCTTTGACTGTAAGGCCTTTAAATTCCAGCTTTGCCAGGGATAATTTATCTGCTGTAGCCAATCCCCAGTTTTCAAATTCACCGGAAAGATTTAGGGTTGTTTTTTCCTCACTTCGTTTAACAGTAGGAGGCTTTATCCCCATTGTAGTCCCGGGTGTACCGTTCCTGGGAATTCCAATGGTTCCTCCACATATCGGGCCATCGCCTGGTGGCTCAGGAACTG
Source organism: Pelotomaculum isophthalicicum JI (assembly GCF_029478095.1). Taxonomy (NCBI): domain Bacteria; kingdom Bacillati; phylum Bacillota; class Clostridia; order Eubacteriales; family Desulfotomaculaceae; genus Pelotomaculum; species Pelotomaculum isophthalicicum. The sequence goes on from NZ_JAKOAV010000015.1 coordinate 24,681, forward strand.
GAACACCTGGTCCATTAACAGGCGGGACAACTGGGTCTGTAGGAATCGGAGGTGTCGTTGTCGGTGGTTGTGGCGGCGGAATCACGGTATCAGCACCTACTACGTCAGCTGTACCTAATATAATGTCATATAGCTCCTTACCACGTTTGGATGCCTTTGTCCGTAACATCTGCAAAGTTACCTGATCATTTGCATGATCATCTTTCTTGCCCAGCCAGCTACCGCCTACATTAAGATAAATTTTCCCTGATGCAGCCACCCGCAATATCTGCTCATAAATATAGATTTCTCCCAAATAAGGTACAGGCTCAACACCAGGCTTCACCGGTGGTTCCTTTAACTCAGTAAGAAACGCCCCGACTGTCTGGGTATTGGAAGCAGCTTCTCCTACCATAATTTCAAAGTCTTCGAATGCAAACAAATTTTCTCTTATGACTTTTTCCACTTCATTTACAATTTCTGTACCACTCTTTGTTATCTGCTCAAAAGTAAATTTGCAATTTTGGGGGTTTTGAAAGTCCCAACTTTGTAAAACGGCAAAGCGATCATAACGTGAACTGAGGGCTTTAATTAAATCGGTACGGAATTTACTTCCTTCTTTATTGTAATGTGCATCATTATTCCCCCATTGTTTACCCAGTAACGCAGCCCTGGCCTGAATAACTATTTCTTTGTCATCAAATATTGAGGAAGTGCCAACTTTAGGCAAAAGAAAACGTACTACATTCCGCTGTTTCGTTACATGTTTTTTCAGCCAGAGGCCCAGGTCGGAATTAAAATTTTCGGTGACTGCAGGTACTACAAATAAAACCGGTCTGTCCCAGCGCTCTGGTTGGTCATTTTCATCCAGACCCTCCCACGGTGAGGTTAACCAAGAGGGTCCCGGGACAATTACTCTTGCCACAGACTCAGCGGCTACAGGTGTTAATGCATAACGTAATGTACTACGCATGTATTCTTTATCACTACCATCTTCGAATAACTTATCATTTTTTGCCGAGGCCAATAATTTTGCCCTGGCGTTTTCTTCGACTTTAAACCTAAGGCGAGGCTGAACACCTTCCTCCTCATGAATATTGAAGGAGTTCTCTTTTATTTGAGTCAGTTCATCATTAAAAATATTGTCGTCGATTACAGATGACCTTGTAATATCTAAATGCAACTCTTCTCTAATTCCACCAACTTTTATGCCAGGAGAAATGGACCGCATCCATAATGCGCTGATAATTCCTCTGGCGTTCGGGGCCTGTACACCTGCTTGAATGACAGCCTCTAAATTTCGCTGAGCAATTTCTCTTAGCCGGTCTTGCTTTTCATCCGAAATAGCGTCCAGCAAAGACTGGACACCGCAGTCAACATTATCTACTGCAAAGTCTGCCGGTGTAATTATGCAATTACTTTCCGGTGTAGCCTTAAATATCTGTACTAGCACCTTAATCAAATCTCTGGAGCCCTGGGCTGCTTCTGAAAGTAAAATCTGATCTTCTAATAAATCTATTAACTCAGGTGCAAAGGGCCATGATTCCACCACTTCATTATGAATCCGGTCATATTCTGCTGCCGGTAAATGGCTATAGAGCAATCGAAACCGTTCAGCGGCATATACTGCTGTAGCTTGGCGTATTTCATTATCTGGAATATTACGCCGGTTTTCAAAAAGCCTATGCAAAACCAACCGTTTACGATCAGTTTTCGCTGTAACCCCTTTGAAATCAACCAGTGCGGGATTATCACGGTGGACCTGCCTATAGGCATCAGTTTGATTGTTACGAACAGAAATTATAAACCTAAAGATATCAGGGCGGTCCTTTGATAATTCCGAAAGGTTTTGTATGAAATTAAATGTCCAGGTGCGACGTTTACGACCGGTATCACCTGGCTCATCGTTAAGTCCATCAAACCAAGTTTGAAACTCATCAACAATAAGAACTGTTGGTTGTAGAGAAAACATCTCTTCCATTAACGATCTGGCTGGAACAGGCACTCCCGAGGCCTCAAATTTCCCCTGCATTTTTTGCCCAGAAGGATGGCGCTCAAAAAGCAGGTCCCATAGATATTCATATTCATTATTATGAACTGCTTCGGTTATTGGATAAAAACCTGAGGATAATTGTAAGTTTATCAGCTTATCGTTTCTCAGGCGCTGTCCCCAATCTTGTGCCCACGTCTCCACCACATCACGCGAAACGACAGCATGGTGGAGAGCTGCCATGATATGAGATTTACCGCGCCCCCTGTCGCCAATAAGAACAACAGGCTTGCCAGTTCCCGCTTCACTGATAGCAAATAGTGCTTTTTGCAAATCTACAACTGGGTAGGTAATTCTAAAAAAATCCTCACTAGGTAAATCTAATGCGCCGGTACCATCGTCCCTCCGAAAGACAATGGCAGTATCACGCATATGCCCGTTTAAAAATTCCGCCCGCAGTTTCAAATCAAGCATAATTTTTTCCCCCAAAAAGATATTAATCCTTATGTGAAAATCTATAATATCAATTCATAATAATATTATATCCATTTTTATCCGTTTCTTTTAAGCAGAACAGTCAAAATAGCTCACATGAAAATTCTACAAAATCATAAATAAACCTCCAATTATTTACCTGAATTGATTATTAATATTGCTGGTAAAAATTGTGGCAAATAAAAGTAATGAGGAAGCCACAGGACCTGGACCGGTCAAGCCTTCCTCTGTGGTCACCGGTCCAGGACCTATGGGGTTGTGATTGAAAACTCGCTCCAAGGGTCGGGCGGTCGTGCTCTTGCGGCATTCCTTATTTACTGCCATATCATTTTCCCTCCCATCTTTTTTATCGGGCGGGCACCAAGCTGTAAACGGGAGCTCACACGTAAAAAATAAATAACCGGAGAACTTACCGGTCAGTTCTAGTGTAATAGCTATTTAAATACTTGCCATGTTCATTTTATAAATACTTCGCCATTAATTAAATTATATAAAATTTAGACTTTCCCCCTTATACATTACCCTACTTTTCTTTGAATTTTATCTAACAATTTTGATTCCGGGAAAAAACTTATTAGTATTGCAAGATCGTCTTCGGTAAGCTCCTCATATTTCCTTAAGTTGCGAAATACGGCGCCAACCTTTAAATCTTTCATCCAGGCTGCAAATTTATTTTTAATTACTTGCGATGTAACGGTAATAAAACATCTAAGTAATGTCACCCCAAGATCGTACTGTTCTTCTTTTGAAGTAAACAATTTATTTATATCCTCTTTGGTTTCAAAAATTGTCCTTGCGGTCTCAGGAATTTCTTGAAGCTTAAAAACTTCTGGCAAAACTGAAATAAAGAAATCATTTCCCAGTTCTTGAGAAGTCCGACTAATAAGTAACCAGATACGTTTTCGTTGTTCGTCATTTAACTCAATATCGGTTACAGATTTTTTAAGTAAATCGGCTTTGTGCATTTTTTGCAAATCAAGCCATATTTGCAGACATAGATCAGGCTCCTGCTCCGTCCCCTTAGGCGTTTTACCCAAAATAAATTTTGTTGTGGCAACCCTTTGCTCATCGTTCAATATACCTACTATATGGGACCAAGCTTTTTTAAGTTGGTCGATTTCTTCTTTCTCTTGTATATTGATCTGATCCATAAGTTCCGATATTCGCGACGGGCTGGGGGCTTGCCTGAACGCCAGAAAGGTATTGAGAGAATGAAACTGGTGATATGGCCACAGTATACAGGCCGTCTCAATTACATGTGCAATATTTTCCTCACCAACAATACCTCTCTGTACCATTTCCCGCATTGAATATATAATTCCATAAGAAGCTTCATTGTTTGGGTACTGAGCAGCAAACGTTTGAGCATCATTGAAAAGCTGCTGTGGGTTATATGGACTCAATTCAGCCTGTTGCATGGGCCAATATTTAGCCATTTGTTCGTGAAGCCAACCAAATAATGCTGGATTATTTCTTGCATTTATAAATAATCCATGTAACATGGATCCTGCTTGAGGTAGCGGGCCATATTTGATAAGCCGTGGAAATACAGGAAAAACTATATGTAGATAATCAGTATTATTCAATAAACGTGCTGTCTGTGAAAACATATTCTGTAAGTGAGATTGAATAGTTCCATACTTTATAGCTTCCTCCGGCAATTGGCTCATGAAACGTTGATAATGTTGTCCTCTTTCCTCTGTTACACTATTTGGCTGAGACATTTCCTGTAGATATGAAGTTACCTGATTGCGCTGTTCATCATTAAGACCACTAATAAAATTGTTGCCGAGCCAATTAATGCAGGGTTCAGGAAGATCCAACAATATACGTCCGGACCAGTTAGCTATGATTTCTCCTGTAAGCGTTTTATTAATGTTTTGTAATGTACTTACTAAACAGGTTGAGAAAGCTGAAGTTTCAACCACATTGCTCCAGCTAATTGCAAGAGCTACGAGAGCTTGTTGGGCCTCATTACCGATATCATTTATTCGCCCCTCAACAATATTCAGCAGAGCCAATGCTCCGTCTTCCCAATCAAGACCCCAGTTTTTATCATCCTCCATATCTTTATTAAGACGATTAGCAAAACTCATGATAAATGAGGTGAGAGCATTAGAATCAGGCTCTTTTTGATATCGTCTCATTAATTCCCAGGCAAGAGCAACCGCTTCCTTCATCTTAACCGCCACATACCTGGTCAACAAATCCCATAGCTCTATCCGGCTCTCCTCACCTGCATCCCATAAGCTTTGAAAAACGCTACGACTTCTTCCCATTACAACATCTGTTTTAAGTTCTTGAGTCTGTTCACTTTCCATCTGGGCAGCGAGTAATTTTGTATAGCGGCCCCCGAGGGCACTTAATAAATGTTCTTGGTTTTCATCCATCCATGTTTCTAATTCGCTGAAAGGAAATATATATTCTTTACTTCTAATTGCAACACGTCTTATTTCGAGCCAACTTAAAAATGCACTGTCAGATTGTTCGTCCAGGCCGTTTCGCTTTCTCACCCATAAAACTAAAAGACAGGCCTGGCGTGCCATTTCGACAGCTTCGTCGTAAGAAGGAGGCTGTCCACTTTCCAAGCGAAAAGTAATATCCCCTTCAGTTCTTAGTAAATCTTCAATCAACCTTCCAGCTATATCTTTTTGTTCCTCAGCTGTGATAAATGGTAATATGTCTTGTATTTTTTCAATACCGAGCCGCCATCTCAATTCAGGTGAAATCGTTAGCCGGCGCGCAAGCGGACTTAAAAGCATATGTGCTTGTTCTTTGGGGAAACGATTAGACAAGACCGCTATGACTGCCGCGGCATGATTTTGCCTGACATCTGTTTCATGATGTAGTTCTTCCTCTAATTCACGGAGCAACCGCATGTCTTCACTTGTTAGAGGTCTGGAGTCTTTATCTCGGCCTAATTCTACGAGAACCCCCTGGTAGTCACCTGAGACGAAGGCATCATTAATACGCTGAGCTCCATCACCATATTTTCTTGTCACGGGGTCTTGTGAAAGAAGTAAAAGTGGTAGTAGGGTGGATGGCCACCGAAGACCTTGAAGGCTGGCAATATACTGACGTAGAGGGCGATAATCAGTTTTAAGTTCATTACTCTGGTGATCAAAATATTTATACAAAAGATGTTTGGCTGATTCCGGCTGTTCTTCAATAGGTAAGCTGCGTATAAAAACATCCGTAAATCTATTGATAAGATTAGGCTCTTGCTGGAGATCGCTGTAAAAATCGGGGAAATCTACACGCAGAGCACAAAGCGCTGCAAGTGAAAACGGATGATTGGTTACTGCACCTTCCTGTAGACCACCAGGGCGTTCTGTTCCTGCACCATCGCGCTCACGTTGTCGTGCCAACCACCAGGACTGTACAAAAGCATTTACAATTTGCAAGGCATTTCGCGGACTTTGTACACCCGGGTGAATCATTCTGTCAATAATATTTTCGAGAGGCACACCCCTATCTTTAAAATCTTGAACTATCTCAGGTAATTCACTAATTCTTTTCATCGCATAATCGCGCATATCTCGCTTGGGGAATTGAGGAATCTCAAGACGATACTGAAAAATACGATCAAGGAAACGACGTGCATCACTGCGGCTAAATCCGGTATTCAAAAGGCCTGATATATTGACATGCTGTCGGCGATTGGCTAAAGCGTTTGCCACCCTCTCTTCGTCGCAGGAAATAACAAAAACAATTCCCAATCCATCCGGCATCTGATTTTTTGGGATTTCCATAAAAGCCCTAACCGCATCTAAACCACTAACCATTTCTTCCGCAGAGAGTCGATCAAGGTCATCTATAAAAACTACAAGTCGCTCACATTTCTTGCCTTCTTTTAGGATTGTCCCGCCGGCTTTGTATTTAATTAGCTGCTTAATTAAAAGATCTTCATATTCTTCATTAGTTGTGCTAGGTGGTTCTATTCTAGTTATATTAGAAGATCGGGGAATTAAAAAATGCTTTAGATCAAAGGTAAATTTAATTATAGGAACCCCACATGCAAATAAAATAACTGATATAAAGCCTTTTACCCAGTCATTTGATATTTGAAGTTTACTTAGGATTAAATATAATGATATTAAGATAATTAAATATGTAAACGTTATTATTATTAATTGTGGCAAACTCCAAATCCATTTTTCAAAAACATCACGGAGAATATCTTTCCATTTTCTTTTTTCAGTTAAGGTTTTTTCAATCTGATGAAATAGGGCATCCTTTAGTTGTAATTCATCTCCACCGATATTAAGAAAAACGTTCCTTAATAAAGCACGCTTGATATCTTCTCCACCGCATCGCCAAGCATTAAAAGTAATTGTGTGAATCTTCTCAACTCTTTTTGAATCATCCTTTAAAGAGGATAAATAAAGTGATTTAATTGAACTCTTACCGGTACCCCATTTTCCCAACAAGCCAATGCTATAAGGTGGTTCATTCTTGGAGTTTTCAATAAGACCTTCTAGTGCCTTTGCAAAATGTCTGTGACCAAAAGCATCAAATTCTACGGAGCTAATTTCCCGATCAAGCAAACAAGGCATTAGTTTTTTTTCTTCAGCCATATTGGTCCCCTTTCAACCAATTTTCATAAAACACTATTTTGTTATTTTCAACATAAAAAAACAAATTCCTCCAGACATCAAAACTATAAGTAAAACTACTATGCTTCACAGATAAAGTTATTTTTTAAATATCATAAATAACTTCATTTACCCTTAGTCAAATAAAAAAGACTTTTCAAAGAGGACGTCACATACTGCCCGGCCAAAAATCTCGCTGCAAGCTGGTAGATGACATCATACAGGAAGTGGGTGCTTAGCCCACTCTTGAAAAAGCTCTGGGCATAATATATAATTAATTAGCCATTGTTTTCCTTGTACAATTTCCGAAAGTTTTGCCGCAGTATTTTTTGAACGTCCTTACTCATTGGCATACTGCTCGATTTTTGTTCGCAGCTCGCCAAGATTTATATCCGCAGAAGCACCGATAATCCAGCTATCCTGGAGTTCACCAATAACTTCAATACCGAATATTCGTAACCCGTCTGGATCAGTGCGACAGGATCGATTTGGAGATAGAGTGGTATGGCCTGAGGGAGTTCTGGTAATTTTTCCTCATAACACCCGCTTATCATTAAAAGAGTTTATCAAAAAAGAGACTATAATGTAGGCTCCCACTTTTCACGATAGTTCATAAATTTTCTATTTCCTTCTGAATCTGCTGTTCTATTTTTTCAGAATACCCCGGTCGAAGCCCCGCCTCGCGGACGATTTTCCACGTTCGCAGCAATTCCCCCTGCTCACGCAATTTTTCTACCGCATATTCTACTCGTCTAACTTGAAAATTCTCCGCCGTTTCAACCACTTCTTGAAGAATACTCTTGGTTTTCGGCAACTTCTCCAAGTGTTTTTGCAGTAGCGCCAGTTCCCCAACCCGCTTACCTATTGAACTAATAGTCAAACGAACCGGCCTACCGGGCACCTGTTTAATCTCCTGCGCTGCCATGGACACCCGTTCCGCCAATTCCTCGTCGCGTTTAACCCAATTCACGCGCCTGTCAGTATATTTCATCCGGCGTATCGGGGTAGGTGAATGATCATTTAGCCAGTCACGGTCATGCCGATAAAGCCAAGCATATTCTGCTTTTGTCGACCGGCGCAGTTCCGTCTTCGTTTTGCCAGGATTATGCTCCGCAATCTCCAGCCAACGGGCTCGATATTTATTCAATTCGCTTTGAAAATCCCTCATTGATAAATCATTTATTAACTGGTCATTACTTTGGTCTTGTATTTTTTTCAATTGATTTTTTATAGTTTTCGGGTCTACATTAAGTTGCCGTGCAGATTCTCGTAGTCCCTTTTTCTCTACTACCGCCAGACGAATCAATTCTTTTTCCCAGGTAGGGCCAAATGATTTTATACGCCCAATTTTATATCGGTCTGATTCCTTTTGATCGGGCCCGCATCTTAAATAAGTAAACCCGCAACTACATGAAAAGGTGCCAACAGGTAATCCTGTATCATAATCCCGGGTTAAGCTACATTGCTCAATGACAGGCTGACGGTAGTGGTTTGCTGCCGCATTTAAGCAAGGCCAAGGTCCACGGCCGAAAGGAAGATAACGCTCTTTCCTACCGGTCAAAAATTTCTCCGGCATTACGCCAAGAAACCTCATAAAAAGGATGTGACGTATGGGATATGTAGTAATCCTGGGTTCTCGGACCAGCTTACTTAACCAATTGTCCTGATGATCATAATCAACTGCACTATTCATTTGTACAAGAAATTCCGGCCCATAAAAACTCTTAAACGATTCAATCAGGTCTCGCTGTCTTACCCTGCCTGTATATGTTGCCAGGTCTATCTTTTGCAAGTGGTTGATATATCGATTTCGAAGTTCTGCCAAACCGAGTATCGGGGCTTCATTATTGAGTAGCCAATGAACCGCCTCGGCAACCGCCAGGTAGTGCGAGAAATCATTTTCTGGGTTAAACGACTTTAATTGCTCTTGTTTATAGTTTTTGATTAAGGGTTGAAAGACATGTTTGTTTTGCTGGGCTGAAACCGCGACATCGCTTTCGGTTAACCAGATTTTATGATCAGGACAGATCTGAACGCCAAATACCTGGTGGATCCGGTGCCAATATGGTTCACCGTATTGTTCCTCATCGGCCTGCATGCACTCATGGCAATAACGGAGAAACCTTGGAGAAGTAATGCTGCTGGCCATGATACCAATCATCGTATGGATCTGCCCCCCATTTGAACCTTTCATCGCTTGAATTATCTTGTTAGCCCTTTCTTTTGGCAAAAATGGTCTAAATAATGGAAACAAAGAGTGCCGATTGATCACAAGTTCCGGCGTAATCAGAGAGCCATGAGGTAAACGTTTATACAATGCCTCCAGACGATTCGGCAGATCCATCACCGCACAGGCCGTTTTGCAGCCGAAAAGGTCCATCATCGTATCCTTTAAGCTCATATTTCTGCTCCACATGTGATACCTGGCGAAGACGCTATAAAGGATTTCATCTGGATAAGGCGTCGGGAAAAACGGTAACATGACTTCACTTCCCCCCTACCTGGCCAGGAACTCACTTGCTGGCTTGATCATGCCAGCATCCTTTAGTGCTTGATAAGCAGGGATGCCTTTCTTTTTACTTTTCTCCACAATTTCTCGCAGGTCGCCTGATAAAGAGACTACCTTATCTTTCCGCTTACGGCGGTTCGGTTCTTGCTTAGATTCTTCTTTTTCCGAGCTTTCATCTTCCTGGCTCGCTAAATATTTTACGGCAAGTGTAAACGCCTCTTGCATCACCAATTTCAGATTAATTCCTGAACCGTGCCGGTTCAACGCTTTAACGGTACATTCCCTGGCTGTCTTTGGTTCGATTCCCGCCTCGACCAGCCACCGTGCCACTTGAATAATAAGCGATTCCGCGTCATCATCCATAATATTTTTCTCCGCCTTTTGCTGATTACGCAAAGTATTCAATGTTCCCTCGATTGTAATGCGGTCTGTAGCGCGGTGGAGATATTCGTCCAGATTGCGAATCGGCGGATAAATATCGCTGATCTGGCTAAGTTTCTGAATATCTCTCGCTTTAAGGGCATCAAGAATCGGTTTGGCCAATTTAAGACTTTCCCTGGCAACATCCCGGATCAGGCCGGGATAAATTCGTTCATCTTCCTGTCCGATTACATGCCATTGGGCTAGCATGTACAACTTGACAGCAATATCCACGATCCCTTGAGATTCTTCATATAACACTTGTCTTAACGCCGGAGTTAAAGAGGAAGAAACGTTTGTCCACTGGTACTCCCATAAACCATCGATAAAAAAGTCCCAAACATCATCCCGGGCAAGGTTGGCCCATATCAAATCTCCCTGACCGGCACTTCGCCGGGCTTGGGCAAACTCCCTGGTCATAAAGTGTAGCGCCTTAAATGTACCTACCAGTACAACAGGAACACCAATGGTATTCACCATCTGCACAAAAAAATTCAGCATCTTTGCTGCCCCACCGCTTTTTGCTTCATTAAGGCGTTGGATTTCGTCAATTACCAGAACACCCAACCCCAAAGCCGCAGCCAAATGGGCCATATTCGGCAAAAGCTCGTCAACAGTACGACGGCTGTTTCCGAATTTTTGATAGTATCGTGTACCAAGGATTATATCAATGGCCTGAAAAAAGTTTAAGCACAAGCCTTTCAGGGAACCGTCAAAAGGACAGTCCAGCTTCAGCCATACCAGTTGCGTCCGGTCAAAGCTATGTCCGTTATACTCGGTATGCACGATCACCTGGGGATAAAGGGACAAAACACTATCCAGGGCAGTGGTTTTACCGACACCACTGGTACCGATAATAGAAAACCCAGCCGCAGAAGAACGGATAATCGGCACATAGCCATCTTCGCCCGCGCCCCAATCAAGATCGCGAAACCCCGCTCTCATTTGCTTTATCCACTCAGCAGAAATTGGATTGCGGGCCATGTAACCGTTCCGGATCATCCTGGAAAACCGTTGTTCCAAGTCCAAATGAATGGGTAATGGTTCGATATAATTGGTTATCGTTTGTACAGACTGTAAGCGCCTCTGGGCATTCCAATAGCGACCCGCTTCGTCATAGACAGGCTTCCGGCGAATGCGATTTGCCGCTTCTTCCGGCATTAAAACAGGTGGTAAGGCTTCAATAAACGCATTATGCCTGTACATCGCCTCTTCAGTCAAATGATATTTCGCAGATATTTGATTACCAATAAAAACATTTCGCCCATAAATCTGTTCCGTAATCATATTTTCATCACTTCCCTTTGCGCTGGCCTTTCAATATGTCAAGAAATGCCTTTTGCCGAGATACTTTTTTACACCCTGTACTCTCTTCAACATGTTCAGAAGGAGTTATCCCATGGTGTTTCACAGCATTATGCTTACTGGCTTTGTTAGTACTTGAAACTTTGTCTTTCTCAAACTCCCATACCTCTTCTTTCCGAATGCGCTCTTTTTCATTAGACCTGTTCCGACGGATATTTTTAAGCCGCTGCCGGTCACTTATTTCACTGGAACGCGTAAATTCTGTCTGCTCTTTGGCTTCTGCCACTATGGCTTCTATGCGAGCATTTAATTCCGCCTTAGATTGCATATGCTTGTTAGCATATAATGAAGTTTGCATATGTTCAAACTCCAGTAAATCTAAAACTTCCTCCAGACGGTGTCCCTTATATCGCTCTTCGGCTTTTAGCAATTGACAGGTTTCAATCTCTTTTCCACCTTTTATACGCAAGTAAATTATATCGGTATTTCGAGGATCATAGGATACGTGTACCTTCCAATTACCATAAGCTCTGGCCCTTTCAAACCACTGTTCCTGGATGGCACGCTCGCAACTGTAATACATTCCTTTAAAGCGAATTCCTTTAAAAGTAACCGTGGCTTCTGATTTCGGCATAAGGTTCAGCATGATTATTTCGGGTGACTTTTCCCTCAAGTGACCGCTCCTGTTTTTAATCCCCCACTTCCACAGATCAATAGGAATCGGCTCAACGTGTTCTTGAATCATAAATTCATCCCGTAAATACCACTCGATACGGTGATGCATGTTGTGGTTAATAGCTGTTAGTATCACTATTTTTGTAAATTGGTGTAAATCCAGCGTTGCATCTAAACGGTGATCCCGCTCTCCCCTTTCGCGATAACGTTCCTTTATGGCCCCTGGAAGCCAATGAATTGCCTTCAGGTTGGCCAGGCGAAATGTCTGCTCGACGATTCCCTTCCAGTCGGCTCTGTATGGGGGTGTATTGGCTACAGTAATGTTCAGAGAATCTACCAAATTATCAGCATTGACCCCTTCCATTTCTCCTCGGTCTGCCAGAATGGTCTCCGGGAGGTAATGGCAAGGCCAGTCTTGGCCGGATAATTCAATACCGTACTCTGCACAAAAGGTAACCTTGTCCGTGGCTGCATTGGCCAAAGCCATCATTGCTCCAATCCAGCTGGGTCCCTCCAGACCAATATATAATCCTGCAATCATCCGGCTAAAAACATCAATAACCACATAAATTACGGGTCTTCCAATAATCTGTGAGCGATCAAAGCTGCTTACCAGATATACATCGGCTATTGTAGCGTCAATTTGATAGATAGAGCCCGGACCTATTGCCATCCGTGTCGAATTCCCTAAAACGGCCCGATGCCGTAAAGCAAACCCACGTTTACCTTCCCTGGCAGTAATCGATTGGCGCAAGTCTAATTCTTTGGCATACCAATAACGAAACTGTCCAAAGGTTGGTAGTTCCGAAACAACGGGCAGAATAGGAATCTTGATGTTTCCTTCCTCACGGTATCCATTATTAAAGTGTTTTTCAATCATTAAATCATAGGCCCGTTTTAAAGGGGCTTTATTTTTGTTATTATAGTACATTTGAATGGCTATCCGAAATATTCTCCTAACATCATCATCGACATTAATGCCGGCTTTTTTATTATCCAATTTAGCGATCTTAGGAGGCCGTCCCCTTTTCTTGCCTTCCGTCGCTTTTCGCTCTTTACCAGGAGCGCCGCACCGATCATATGCAGGTAATAAGGCATTTTTTGTCTTACCCCCGGCCCAGTATTTACGCAAATATTTATAAACTGTTTTCGTTTGGACACCATATTGTCCGGATATGTGATGTAATAGACGCCCCCGTCCTTCCGATTTATAAATACCCGGTTCATCCGCCACAAGATCTTTAATTATTTCCCATGCACGATCCCGCCGTTCACGGTGTTTCTGCAAAATCTTCGAATCAGGCAGAGCCAGGGCAGTATACGGGTCACTTATTCGCTTAATCGCTATCCCGTCGGCAAAGGCTTTTTCAATTTCCACAACATCCTTCCATTCCGGGAGAGCCTTCGGATTTAAAAGGGCAAAGACAACGACTTTCTTTCCCTTTGCATCAATCCAGAGCACCCGTTCAAGTCGATTGCTCCCTTCGCCACCATCCAACCACTCAATAATCGTATTTATAGCTATTGTTGTTGTCATACATGTTCACCTACTTGGTTAACAGGTTGTTTTGAGCGGATAACAACCATCGGCTTACCGGTATCAATAGGCTTATTCATTTCCACCATCCACACCCGATTGGCAATGAAATGCCGAACAACCCACAGACTACTTCCAGATTCCAATCCTAATATAGCATCCACTTCAAGAGCCCCATGTGCAAGAGGCATCTTGGGCTTCATGACATGATTAAAAAGTACCGGCTCAATTTGGGCAAGAATTTTCGGAGTGATCGCTGGAGAATTCGACAAATCCTTTGCAGAATGAACCCACTTCACATTCTTTACTAGGGCTTCCGGGATTTCGTTTTCCGTGACAATACCCCAATCGACTCCTCGCTCCTTCCAATATGTCTGCTCTATTTCCAGCTTTTCAATCTTTCGCTTGGAACTAAGCTCATTAGCTGACCTTAATGCCCGTACCTTTAGTTCCACACGATGGTTCACCTGTACGTCAATCAGGAAGTCCGAGGTCATAACAAAAGCTTCCTTAGTCTTGGGATCTGTAGGATGCTTAATTCCCAATCTTTCTGCGATCTCCTGTGTAGCTTCGAGGGGAAGCGGGTATTGTTCACGAATATCCATTACCACATCCGACCAGTCCAGGACATAAAAATAATCGAGTTCTCCTTGAGATAAAAAATGATGTACTCTCCCGGTTTTCCAACCTGCAACACGAGTGGATAATCCTTGAGAAGGTACATCACGAATGGTGCGCCAGGGAAGGTAGTCGCAGCCATAACCTTGACCGCGTCCTTCCTTGATCATCTTTTCAATTTTAGCGGCTGTAGTAGCCCTATTACGCTTTGCCATCTGGGAACACCTGTTCTCTTATTTATTCCCATTATAAACCAAAGCGCTACAGAAGTCTACAACTTTATTTTCTTGTTGCACAACATTATTTTTTAGTTTCCAACATTACTTTTTAGTGTACAACTTTGTTTTATTTGATCAAATCTGAACTATATTCTGATATTCTATTCCACTGTCACACTCTTTGCCAAGTTCCTTGGCTTATCAACGTCGCATCCCCGCTCTACCGCAGTATGATAAGCCAGCAACTGCAGGGGGATCACGGCCAGAACCGGGGCCAGGACCGGGTGGGTCTTGGGGATGTAAGAAGTTCGGCCGGCCACCTTCTCCACTTCTGTGCGACCGTCGGTGGCGAGGGCCAGCACAGCGGCGCCGCGGGCGTTGACTTCCTGGATGTTGCTGACCATCTTATCGAAAAGATCGTCCTGGGTGGTTAAGGCCACGACCGGCACATCCTCCTCAATCAGAGCCAGGGTTCCGTGTTTCAGTTCGCCGGCGGCATAGGCCTCGGCATGAATATATGAAATCTCCTTCAGCTTCAGGGACCCTTCCATCGCCACGGCGTAGTCCAGCCCCCTGCCCAAGAAGAAAACGCACTTGCTGCGCGCCAATTCCCTGGCATATTCCCGCATCTCCACCGAGTTGTCCAGAATGGCCTGGGCTTTGGTGTCCAACATCTTCATTTCATTTATTATCTCTTTAGCCTCTTCCGGCTTCATTTCGCCACGCACGGTCGCCAGGCGCACAGCCAGGAGGAACATGGACAGCAGTTGTGTCGTATAGGCCTTGGTTGACGCCACGGCAATTTCGGGGCCGGCCCAGGTATAGATAACATCGTCGGCTTCCCTGGATACTGAACTGCCTACCACGTTGGTTACGGCGACCACCCGCGCTCCCTGCCGTCTGGCCTCCCGCAGCGCGGCCAGTGTGTCGGCGGTTTCACCGGACTGGCTGATGATGATTACCAGTGTGCCGGGCTCAATAATGGGGTGGCGGTAGCGAAATTCTGAGGCAATATCAACCTCCACGGGGATACGCGCCAGTTTTTCGATAACGTATTTGCCCACTATACCGGCATGGTAGGCGGTGCCGCAGGCGGAAATGAAGATTTTTTTCAAGCCCTTGATTTCTTCCGGGGTCATTTTGACCTCTTCCAGAACCACTTCTGAGTTGTCCGCCGTGATGCGGCCGCGGATGGTATCCCTGATTGCTTTGGGCTGCTCAAAAATTTCTTTTAGCATGAAGTGGTCGTAGCCGCTCTTTTCGGCTTGCTTAGCTTCCCAATTCACTTCAAAAACATCTTTATTTACTGGGTTGCAGTTTTTGTCCATGATATTGATCTGCCCGGTCTCCAGTACGGCCACTTCTCCGTCGTTAAGAACATATGTGTGGCGGGTATAATTCAAGAAGGCGGGTATGTCGGAGGCCAGAAAATATTCCCCGTCGCCCAACCCTATAACCAGGGGACTGTCCTGCCGCACTGCCACCAGTTTATTTGGTTCATGCGATGAAACCACTACCATGGCGTAAGAACCCTCCAGTTTTGACACCGCTTTCAAAACTGCTTCCACCAGGTCGCCGTCATAAAAATGCTCAATCAAGTGGGGAAGCACTTCGGTGTCAGTTTGGGAGGCAAAGGTATGCCCCTGCCACTGCAGCCAATCCTTAAGGTTCAGGTAGTTTTCAATAATACCGTTGTGCACGACGGCGAACTTTCCGGTACAGTCGGTATGGGGGTGGGCGTTTTCATCGGAAGGCTTCCCGTGTGTCGCCCAGCGGGTGTGTCCGATCCCTACATTGGCGCTGTAGCTTTGTCCATTTAGTCTATCCTTCAGAACGGTCAGCCTGCCCTCTTTTTTTATGACTTCAATGCCGTCTTCTCCGGGAATTGCCACCCCGGCGGAATCATAGCCCCGGTATTCTAACTTTTCCAAACCGCCGACTAAAACGGAAACGGCCTCTTTCGAACCGATATATCCGACGATACCACACATTTTTTATTCCTCCTGATATTTTTCTCTCAAATAAAAAAGCCGGGCGCACTTAAGCCACGGCACTAAATTACGGTTTATTAAAGACAATACTTCTCCCTTGATCGGTTTTGCCGCTTTCGGCCGCCGGCATTTTTGTCCCAACGGTTGCCCGGTGGTTTTGTAATGCCTTTGACGGTCCGGCCGGACCGGGGGGAACCCGCCGAAAATCTCGATTAACCCCCTCCTCGTCAACCCTGAAAAGTCACCTGTAATCTAATCATCCAAGACTCGAATTTCAAACAATTTTTAAAATTCGAGCAGGGTTCTGGCGCTTGCGATTTAATTGTATCCATAAATCATACATTAGATTCTTTGATAATCACCCCATTAACCAGTTATTTTAATTTCGTGATCAAGTTTGCCAACCTGCCCACAATATCTTTCAACTGCTCCATATCCTTTCCCTCTGCCATCACCCGCACCAATGGTTCAGTGCCGGAAGGCCGGACCAGGATACGTCCTTTCCCGCCAAGTTCCTGTTCAAGTTCCTTGACAGCCCCGGCCAGAACTTCGCTGTTCATCACCAGTGACTTATCCTCAACCCGCACGTTTTCGAGCAACTGGGGAAACCGCTCCATTTGGGACGCCAGTTCATCCAGCGGCCGGCCGCTCTCTTTCATCACTGTCAAGAGCTGCAAAGCGGTGAGAATTCCGTCGCCTGTCGTATTATGGTCTAAAGATATGATATGGCCGGACTGCTCTCCCCCAAAGCGCGCGCCGGTGCGCAGCAGCTCTTCCAGGACATAGCGGTCGCCTACATTGGTCTCCACCACCCTGATTCCGGATTCCCGGAGCGCCAGGTGCAGCCCGAGGTTGCTCATGACTGTAACGACAACAGTATTCTCCGCCAGCAAGCCTTTTTCCTTCAAATGGCGGGCACACATAACCATGATCTGGTCACCGTCAACCAGCCTGCCCTTGGCGTCCACCGCCAGCACCCGGTCGGCGTCACCGTCATGCGCGAGTCCGAGGTCGGCTCCCGTTGACACAACGGCGCCCATCAAGGCTTCCGGGTGAGTCGAACCGCACCCGTCATTTATGTTGATCCCGTCCGGCTTATTGAAAATAGGCAAGACTGCCGCGCCTAATTCGCTGAAAACCCGGGGAGCCACCTGAAAAGCCGCTCCGTTGGCACAGTCCACCACGATTCTTAACCCTTTTAGCCTGGTACTGAAGTTGTCTTTAACATATTTAACGTAACGATCGACAGCGTCGTCCATTTGATACGACCGGCCGACATCGCCGCCCGTAGGGTAAGGAACGTCGGCACACTCCTCCTCGACCAGGGCTTCAATGGCCTCCTCAGTCTCATCCGGAAGTTTATAGCCGCTGGCGCTGAAAAACTTGATCCCGTTGTCTTCAACCGGATTATGCGAAGCGGAGATAACTACTCCGCCCGCTGCCTTTAAATCACGGGTCAGATAGGCTATGGCGGGAGTCGGCATTACTCCCAGTTTGATCACATCAACACCGGCGGAGCAAATGCCCGCGACCAGGGCGGCTTCCAGCATATCACCGGAGATGCGGGTATCCTTACCAATCACCATGCGGTTGCCGGCGCCGTCACGGGCTAAAATATGCGCCCCTGCCCGGCCAAGCTTAAAAGCCAGTTCCGGGGAAAGTTTGTGGTTAGCCACACCTCTTACCCCGTCAGTCCCAAACATTTTCCCCATGAAATGGTCTCCTCTCGCAAGTAAAAAATCACAAACTATTATAACTATGCGCCACGGGAATGTCAATTTCCATGTATCTAATAATTTATCAGGTAATCAGAATTCAGTAGTCAGAATTCAGAATATATTGGGACGATAAACTGTTTTTTTATTCTGACTCCTGACTCCTGACTTCTGACTCCTGACTCCTTGATTAATATATTCTATGTTATCCGGAAATGCCCGGTTAATCGCCTGCAAAGGTAGTTTATGGCTTTTGCGGCGTGGTTCCGCCATCGCTTGGCGGCGGTTGCTGCTGCGCTTCTATCTTATTAACTTCCACCTGTACTTTCACCCGGTTGGGATAAATATTGGCAACGCCGGATACAGGTATCAAAGCAACTTCTTTGACAAGGTTTTTATCAATGCCGCGAATGTCCACGGGCTCCGTTTTTATTTGAGTTACAGCTCCGGTTGCCTCCGGCGGTCCCAATACCTGCACAACAGCCGGATCAGATACAACCCGCGCCACTGCGAAGCCGGTGGCCGGAGTACCGGTCAACTGGGGCTGCACGGGTACAGTCTTGGGTATGGCTGAACTGGTGATTGGAACTATCACCCGCACCATTGAAGGATTCAAAGAAACGCTCAGATTGCCTGTGGTAACCGTGAGGCTCAGCTCTATATCCTGCGTGGCGGACTGGACATCTACTACGGCGGTGGCTTGACTTACCTCAGTTACAGCTTTGCTTGGCCCCCTGGCGATTACCGTACTGGGCTGGCACAGCGGTGTCTGAGCGACATATCCTTGCGGGGGTTTCCCGCGCAGGTTGACGGCAACCGGGATCACTTTTTCTACTAATGAGTCGATTGTCACGTTGACCTCATTCGGATAGACTTGCACCACCCGGAGACCCGGTGGGGAGCTCACCTGGACAGGTACAGTGACTTCGCCGGTTTCTCCTTCAGGTATGCTGACCAGGGCCCGAAAGTCTCCCGGAGCTATATTGGCCAATTGGGTCTTGTTCCCGTGCACCTTCACTCTAACACTTTCAGGCATCCCGCCGGTAATTAAATAATTCTGAGCAAGACCGCTATTTTCCAGGTTCACATTGATCTCCTTGTCCGTAGTGGGGTTTTGCTCATTGCTGACATATATCCATAGAATAATAGCAAGAAAAACAGAAAGGAATTTTATTGAATTACGTTGCCAGTCTATGCGCACCATCGCTACCTCCTGTGCCAGAGCGACGATAATGAATTACCCTGCCGGTTGTTTAAATACTCCGTGAGCTTTTCCTGCAGGCCTGATTCATCTAAATTCCTGTTGAGCGCACCTTCCACCGCTATAGATATAGTGCCGGTTTCTTCAGAAACTATCACGGCGACCGCGTCGGAATGCTCGCTGATGCCAATCCCGGCCCGGTGCCTGGTGCCTAAACCGCTGGTAAGGTAAGGGCTTTCGCTGAGGGGCAAAAAGCAGGCCGCGGCGGCAACTCTGTCGCCCCTGATGATCACCGCTCCGTCGTGGAGGGGGGTTTTCGGAATAAAAATATTTACCAGAAATTCCGCCGATACAATCCCGTCGATTTTCAAGCCATTGTCGATATGCTCTCCGAGGCCGGTTTCTCTTTCAATGACTATCAGCGCCCCGATTTTGTTTTTCGACAGGATCATCACGGATCTGGTAATTTCGGCAATCACCTTGACCTGCCCGACTTCAACCGGCGCGAGCGGGGTCAGCTGAGTATAACTCAAGAACTTTCCGCGGCCAAGCTTTTCCAGCGCTCTTCTCAGTTCGGGCTGGAACACCACCGGCAAGGCCACCACCAGCGCGGTCATGGCCTGCCTCAAAAGCCAATTCATGGTATAAAGGTTCAGCATATTGGAAAGCGCGGTGGCGACCAGCAAGACAGCCAGTCCTTTGATTAACTGGACTGCCCTGGTCCCCTTGATCAAAAGCATCAGCTTGTATACCACAAAAGCCACGATCAATATATCAATAACACTACTCAAGTTAAATTTGAGTATTGTCTTGAGATAATCAAGGCTTGGAAGCCAATACTGTTCCACCGGTATTACCGCCTTCCTTACTATCGTGAAAAACACATCTCCGGCTTGTTAAGCCGGAGTGTCATGGTTATCGTCTTCGAGCAGGCCGTAAGCGACACTGTCGACCAGCGCCTGCCAGCTGGCTTCAATAATGTTCTGGGAAACACCCACCGTGCCCCAGGAACGTTTGCCGTTGCTGGTTTCAATGTGGACCCGCACCGTTGCTCCGGTTCCGTCCTTTTCATCAAGTACACGGACCTTGTAGTCGGAAAGATGCATTGACCTGATTTCCGGGTAAACTTCTTCGAGAGCCTTGCGCAGGGCATTGTCCAGGGCATTCACCGGGCCGTTGCCTTCCGCGGCGGTGTGCACCACCCGGTCGCCCATTTTCATTTTAATAATCGCTTCGGAATATGCCGGGTTATTTTCCTTAATTTCAGTAATCAGACGCAAGGCCTCCAGGGAAAACGGCTCATGATACCCGTTAAAAGCTTTGCGCAGGAGGATGACAAATGATCCTTCCGCTCCCTCGAACTGAAAGCCCTGGTTTTCCATTTGTTTTATTTCCTCTAAAATACGCCTTCCTTCCGGATCTTGCTGGTCCACCTGGAGATTCAGCTCTTTGTATTTATACAGCAAATTGGACATGCCGGAAAGCTCGGAAACCAGCACCCGGCGCTGATTGCCCACCAACTCGGGCTCAATATGCTCGTAGGTTTTGTAATCTTTCAGAAGCGCGCTGACATGCACGCCGCCCTTGTGGGCGAAAGCGCTCACCCCGACATACGGCCTGTGCGGATCGGGGCTGACATTGGCCACTTCACTGACAAAATGGGACATCTCGGTCAGGCGGGCCAGCTTCTTGCGCGGGATGGTTTCAACGCCGCACTTTAGCGTAAGGTTGGGAATTATTGAACACAGGTTGGCGTTACCGCACCTTTCACCGTAACCGTTGACCGTCCCCTGCACCTGTACCGCTCCGGCCTGCACCGCCATCAGGGAATTGGCCACCGCCATTTCACCGTCATTATGCGCGTGAATGCCGATAGGAACACTCAAGCGGCTCCGGACCACCTGCACCAGCTCCGCAATCTCCGCGGGCAAACTGCCCCCGTTCGTGTCGCACAGCACCACTGTCGAAGCCCCGCCTTCCTCGGCAGCTTTGACAGTATCCAGGGCGTATGCGGCGTTGGCTTTATATCCGTCAAAAAAATGCTCGGCGTCATAGACTACTTCCATGCCGCAGCTTTTCAGGTAGGCCACGGTTTCACGGATCATCGACAGGTTCTCCTCAAGTGTGGTGCCCAACGCCCGGCGCACATGAAAGTCCCAGCTCTTCCCGACAATTGCCGCCACCGGAACTTGCGCGTCAAGAATTGACTTGACACTCGGGTCATCTTCCACCGCTACCGACGGCCTGCGGGTTGAGCCGAAGGCGGCTATTTTGGCGTGTTTCATAGTATACCCACGAATCCTGTGAAAAAAATCAAGATCTTTGGGGTTTGAGCCGGGCCAGCCTCCTTCTATATAGTGAAAACCCATTTTATCCAGGTATTGGGCTATTTTAATTTTGTCCTCACAGGAAAAAGAAATCCCTCCCGATTGGGCTCCATCGCGGAGCGTGGTATCGTAAATTTGCACAGGATGCATTACGTCACCTCATTTAAACTCCGGACTCAATCTGCTCAATGATACGGTCTCCCATCTGGATGGTATTCACCAGTTCTTTGCCTTCTTCCATCAAGTCTGCCGTCCGGTAACCCAGGTCCAGCACTTTGGTGATAGCGCGCTCGATGCAGTCGGCCTCTTCCTCCAGGTTTAATGAAAAGCGCAGGAGCATGGCGCCGGACAAAATGGTGGCAATGGGATTGGCGCGCTGCATGCCGGTATATTTGGGCGCGGAGCCGTGGCTTGGCTCGTAAAGGCCAATTTCACCACCGATGCTCGCCGAGGCCAGCATCCCCAGAGAACCGGAAAGCATCGAAGCCTGGTCGCTCAGGATATCCCCGAACATATTCTCGGTAACCAGGACGTCAAACTGTCTAGGATTCTTAACCAGCTGCATGGCGCAGTTGTCAACGTAATAATGATCCAGTTCCACATCGGGATATTCTGTTCCGATGGCTGTCACGACTTCCCGCCAGTAGCGGGAGCTTTCCAATACATTGGCCTTGTCGACGGAGGTTACCTTATTACGCCGCTTTCTGGCCATTTGGAAAGCCAAGTGGGCGATCCGCTCAATTTCCGGGGTAGTATATTCCAGTGTGTCAATCACCCGGTAACCGCCGCCGGCCAGCGGCTCTTTCGATTTCTTGCCGAAATACAGGCCGCCTGTCAGTTCTCTGACCACCAAGATATCCAGGCCGGAAACAACTTCCGGCTTTAAAGTGGAAGCGTTAATCAGGGCGGGAAACACCCTGGTCGGGCGCAGGTTGGCGTAAAGGCCCAACTCTTTGCGCAAAGGCAAAAGCGCCCCCACCTCCGGACGCAAGTGCGAGGGCAAGTCATCCCATTTGGACCCGCCGACAGCCCCCAAGAGAATAGCGTCGCTGTTGTGGCATAAATCCAGTGTTTCGGGCGGCAGCGGATGACCTACCGCGTCATAAGCGGCACCACCGATCAACCCTTCGGTAAACTTAAAATCGCGTCCATAGCGGCGGCCCACCGCTTCGAGCACCCTGACAGCCTGGACGGTAATCTCGGGACCAATTCCATCGCCAGGCAGCACACCTATTTTGTACACTATTGTTTCATCCTTTCCGACACATAATTAATCAACCCACCCGCCGCGATGATCTGCTGCATAAAAGGCGGCACCGGCGTGGCCTGGTAAGTCTTGCCCGTGGTCTTATTGATTATAACACCGGAACTAGCGTCAACCGTTAATTCATCGCCTTCTTTGATATCCTCGGCGGCTTCAGGCGCCTCAAAGATAGGCAGGCCGATATTAAAAGCGTTGCGGTAAAAAATCCGGGCAAAGGTTTTTGCGATCACACAGGACACACCGGCTGCTTTAATTGCGATGGGAGCATGCTCACGCGAACTCCCGCAGCCGAAGTTCTTGCCTGCGATAATCATATCGCCGGGCTTTACTTTATCGGGAAACGCCGGGTCGGCGTCCTCCATACAGTGTCTGGCCAGTTCGGCTGGGTCCGAAGTGTTCAAGTATCTGGCTGGAATGATAGCATCGGTGTCGACATCCGAACCAAACTTCCAGGTTTTTCCCTGTAATTCCATTTACTCCACCTCCCCGGGTCCGGCAATACGGCCCAATATCGCCGACGTGGCGGCCACCGCCGGGTTGGCTAGATAGACTTCACTTTCCGGGTCACCCATCCGGCCGACAAAATTCCGGTTGGTAGTCGCAATAGCGCGCTCTCCCTTGGCCAGGATACCCATATGGCCGCCCAGGCAAGGCCCGCAGGTAGGAGTGCTTACCGCGCCGCCCGCCTCCACGAATATTTCAAACAGCCCTTCCCTCATGGCCTGCAGGTAAATCTCCTGGGTGCCGGGGAAGATAATCAGCCGCACGTTTTTATGGACTTTCTTACCTTTCAGCAATCTGGCCGCTTCCCTCAGGTCTTCCATTCGCCCGTTGGTGCAGGAACCGATAACCACCTGATCGATTTCCACGTTGCCCGCTTCACTCACCGGCCGGCTGTTCTCCGGCAGGTGCGGGAAGGCCACCTGCGGCTCGATTAAGGATGCGTCGTAATGATAAATTTTCTCGTACTTGGCGTCCGGATCGCTCTGATAAAATTGGTACGGACGCTTGCAGCGGCCTTCAACATAGGCCCGGGTAATCTCATCGGGCGCGATGATGCCGTTTTTGCCCCCGGCTTCAATAGCCATATTGCACATGGTTAAACGACCGTCCATGGACAGGTTTTCAATAGCCTCCCCGGTGAACTCCATAGCCTGGTAAAGCGCCCCGTCAACCCCGATATCTCCGATGGCATGAAGGATCAGGTCCTTGCCGCCGACCCAGGGTTTGAGTTTTCCGGCAAATTCAAATTTGATGGTCTCGGGCACCTTAAGCCAGGTTTCCCCGAGCGCCATGGCGGCAGCCAGGTCGGTACTGCCCACGCCGGTGGAAAAAGCGCCCAGCGCTCCGTAGGTGCAGGTGTGCGAGTCCGCCCCGATGATCAAATCGCCTGGTCCCACCAGGCCCTGTTCCGGCAAGAGGCAGTGCTCGATGCCCATGCGGCCCACCTCGAAATAATTAACTAAGTCGTGCTTCCGGGAAAATTGCTTTAAAAGCATGGCTTGTTCCGCCGACTTGATGTCCTTATTCGGAGTGAAGTGGTCGGGAACCAGGGTAATCCGCTCCCGGTCAAACACGTCTTTAACCCCTATTTTTTCAAATTCTTTAATGGCCACCGGCGCTGTAATATCGTTGGCCAGCACAAAATCCACGCGGGCGTTGATTAGTTCCCCGGGTGTTACTTGCTCCTTGCCGGCATGCGCCGCCAGAATTTTTTCGGTAATGGTCATCGGCATATAGATTCACCCCGCTTGCATTTATTCAGTAGTCAGTAGTCAGAATTCAGAATTCAGAATATTAAAGAACTATTAACCAATCTTTTATTCTGACTCCTGAATCCTGAATTCTGACTCCTGACCCTAAAATAGTTACTCTATATCTATTTTTTCAACCGGCCGGTTATCCCAGACCAGTTTGTTTACCGCATTGACGTAAGCCTTGGCGCTGGCGTCAAGAATATCGGTGCTGATGCCACGGCCGACGTAAACCTTTTGCCCGTCCATGGTGATTTTTAAGGTCACATCTCCCAACGCGTCCTTGCCGGAGGTGATGGCGTTAATCCCCCAGTTGACCATTGTGCAGCTCATACCGGTGATTTTATCCACCGCTTTACAAATCGCGTCTACCGGGCCGTTGCCGCAAGCAGCCTCTTCCAACCGCTGGCCGTCCCGTTGCAATACTACGGTAGCGGTGGGCACCACGGTGGTACCGCTGGAAATATGCAGGTAATTAAGCGTGTAGGTATGCGGCGCTTTGCGTATTTCTTCCTCTATAATGGCTTCCAGGTCATCGTCGGTAATATCTCTCTTTTTGTCGGCCAGTTTTTTGAAACGGGCAAAGGCGTTCTTCAGTTCCTCGCTGGAAAGGTTGTAACCGAGCTCTTCCAGCCTCTGACGGAAGGCGTGGCGCCCGGACAGTTTTCCCAGCACCAGATTGCTTTTACTGATACCAACCATCGCCGGGCTCATAATTTCATAGGTGGTGCGCTCTTTAATAACACCGTCCTGGTGAATACCCGACTCGTGAGCGAAAGCGTTTTTGCCTACTACCGCCTTATTTGCCTGGACTTTCATCCCGGTCAGATTGCTCACCAACCTGCTGGTGCGGTAAATTTCCTCGGTGTGGACACCGGTGTACAGGCTGAACAGGTCCTTGCGGGTACGAAGGGTCATCACTAATTCCTCAAGAGCGGCGTTGCCTGCCCGTTCTCCGATTCCATTAATGGTACCCTCCACCTGGCGTGCGCCGTTCATCACCGCGGCAAGCGAGTTTGCCACAGCCAGACCGAGGTCGTTATGGCAGTGCACGCTGACAATCACTTTTTCGATGCCTTCAACCTTATGGCAGATGGTATCGATAAATTTTCCCCATTCCTCAGGAACAGCGTAACCCACCGTATCCGGTATGTTCACCACAGTGGCTCCCGCTTTGATGGCAGCCGCCAGAACCTGGCATAAATAATCCAAATCAGATCGTGAAGCGTCCATCGTGGAAAATTCAACGTCGGCCGTGTAAGACTTGGCACGTTTAACCGCCGCGACCGCCGCTTCCAGCACCTGCTCCCTGGTCATCCGCAACTGGTGCTCCAGATGAATGTCAGATGTAGAAATAAAAGTGTGGATGCGCGCCTGCTCGGCGTGACGCACCGCTTCCCAGGCCCGGTCAATATCTTCAAAGTGAGTTCTGGCCAGCCCGGCCACTGCCACGCCCTTGACCTCCCGGGCGATGGTACGGACAGCCTCAAAGTCGCCGGGCGAAGATATTGGAAAGCCTGCTTCAATAATATCTACTCCAAGTTTGGCAAGTTGCCTGGCTATCTGTATTTTCTCATCCACATTCAGGCTTGCGCCGGGCGACTGCTCTCCGTCCCGCAAAGTGGTGTCGAAAAGATAAACACGCTGGCTCATGATTTCCTCCAAATTATTATCCTGTTAATCTATCGCTTCATTAATATTTGATCCCGCCAATACCATGGGTAGTACGTTTTCTTTACCACCAATCAGACAGTTTACCATAACCGGTCCGGGAGAAGCCAGCACTTCAGGCAGTATGTCAACCAGTTGCTCCGCAGTTTCAACAGTATACCCCGCCATGCCGTAAACCCTGGCAAGCGCCGCAAAGTCCAAGTCAAACCGGAAGTCTACCGCTATATAACGCTTTTCGCAGTAATACTCCTGTTGCTGGCGAACCATACCGAGTTGCCTGTTGTTCATGACAAAAATCTTCAAAGGCAGTTCCTGCTCCATCGCAGTGCCTAACTCTTGCAGCGTCATCTGAATACTGCCGTCACCGGTGATTAGTATAACTTTTTGGCCGGAAGCGCCCATTTGCGCCCCGATTGCCGCCGGCAGGCCAAACCCCATCGTGCCCAAACCGCCGGAAGAGATAAAACTGCGCGGCTCCTTAAATTTGTAATACTGGGCGGTCCACATCTGATGCTGCCCGACATCGGTAACCACAACTGCGTCGCCGCCTGTTGATTCACACAGTTTTTCAATGACAAACTGCGGTTTTAACGCTCCGTCCATACTGTAATCAAGCGGGTATTCCTTTTTCAATGCCTGCACCCGCGCCGTCCATTCAGCATTTTTCCTTTTCTTTAGCAACTGCAGAAGTTTTTCCAGAACCTGCTTGACATCTCCTACGATTGGCAGGCTCGCTTGCACATTTTTGCTAATTTCCGCCGGATCAATGTCGATGTGAATAATCTTGGCGTCAGGAGCGAAACCTTCAATATTAGCCACAACACGGTCGTCAAACCGGGCGCCCACGGTAATTAGACAATCGCACTCAGTGACAGCCTGGTTGGCGTAGCGGGTACCATGCATGCCCAACATCCCCAGGAAAAGAGGATGGTCGCCTGGGAAACAGCCCAATCCCATTAATGTATGCGTCACCGGCGCGGAAATAGTCTCGGCCAATTCCTTCAATTCCGGGGCGGCGTTAGAGATTCTGACCCCCCCGCCGGCATAGATCACCGGGCGTTTGGATTCCATAATAACTTTACTGGCCTGGTTTATCATGGCCGGATGCCCTTTGTAGGTGGGCTTGTAGCCAGGCAGATGAATGTTTTTAGGATAAGCAAACTTTATCTTGGCCTGAGCCACGTCTTTGGGCAAATCGATCAACACCGGACCAGGCCGGCCTGTCGCCGCAATATGAAATGCCTTTCTGACAACCTGAGGCAGCTGTTTCGGATCCTTTATTAAAAAGTTGTGTTTGGTAACCGGTAAGGTGATGCCGGTAATATCAACTTCCTGAAAGGCGTCGGTGCCAATCTGACTGACAGGCACCTGGCCGGTAATCACGACCATCGGAACAGAATCCATGTAAGCGTTGGCAATGCCGGTCACCAAGTTGGTCGCGCCGGGTCCCGACGTCGCCAGGCACACGCCGACCTTCCCGGTCACTCTGGCATAACCGTCGGCCGCGTGGACCGCGCCCTGTTCGTGGCGGGTCAACACGTGTTTAATGGTAGAATTATATAAGGCATCGTAAACGGGAAGGATAGCGCCACCCGGGTATCCGAAAATCAAATTTACGTTTTCTTGTTCCAAACAGCGGACAAGGGCTTCTGCAACAGTAATCTCCAAGCACATTCCCCCTTACTACCAGTAGTCAGTAGTCAGTAGTCATCGGCCCACCTAATCGGGGACATTCCTCCGGCCCCAAAGATAGGCCCGTTAGGGAGGTGTGTCCCCTTTCCTTTCTAAGCAACGAATAAGTGCGTCTTTTGCTGGTTCTTTTATTCTGACTCCTGACTTCTGACTCCTGAGTACTGACAAATCATCCCTACTTTTTCAGCCAGGGCATCATTGCGCGGAGATCCGCCCCTATTTTTTCGATCAGAAGCTCTTTTTCCCTTTTCGCCATGGCGTTAAACACCGGGCGGTTGGCCTGGTTTTCCAAAATCCACCGTTTGGCAAACTCGCCGTTTTGGATCTCTTCCAGAACTTTCTTCATTTCCTGGCGGGTGTCTTCATTAATAATGCGCGTCCCGGTCATATAGTCGCCGTATTCGGCGGTGTTGCTGATTGAATACCGCATGAATCCGAGCCCGCCCTCGTTAATCAGGTCAACGATTAATTTCAATTCATGACAGCATTCAAAATAAGCCATTTCAGGCGCGTAGCCCGCCTCAACCAGGGTGTCGAAACCGGCTTTAATCAGCTCGGTAACGCCGCCGCACAGCACAGCCTGCTCACCGAAGAGGTCAGTTTCAGTTTCTTCCTTAAAGCTGGTTTCAAAAACGCCCGCCCGGGTGCAGCCAATACCTTTCGCATAAGCCAGTCCTATTTCCTTAGCTTTGCCTGAGTAGTCCTGAAAGACGGCTACCAACGCGGGCACGCCTTTGCCGTCCTGGTACAAGCGGCGCACCATATGGCCCGGGCTTTTCGGGGCTACCATAATGACGTCTATATCCGCCGGGGGAACAATCTGGCCGTAATGAATGTTAAATCCGTGGGAAAACATCAATATATTGCCGGCGGACAGATTAGGTGCAATATCCTCCCGGTAAAGTCTGGCCTGAATTTCATCGGGCGCCAGCACCTGGATAAAGTCAGCCTGGGCGGCCGCCTCTCCCGGCAGCAGGATCGTGAAACCGTCCGCTTCAGCCTGCTGGCGGCTGGCGATTTCTGACACGGGGAGACCAATTACAACGTCCATCCCGCTCTCCCTAAGGTTCTGCGCCTGCGCGTGACCCTGGCTGCCATACCCCAGAATGGCAATCTTCTTGCCTTTCAACAAATTCAGATCCGCATCTTGATCATAATACACTTTTACCATTTAATTTGTATCCTCCCTTTTCTGGCGTTCATTTATTGTAATGGATTTGAAGCCCCGCAGCATGGCTACTTTTCCCGTGCGGACCATTTCCAAGATCCCAAAAGGACGCAACGAGTTTTCAAAAGCATTGATTTTACTTTCGTATCCCGTCACTTCGATGGTTAGCGATTTAGGGCCCACATCTACGATCCTGGCGCGGAAAATATCCACCAATTGCATTATTTCAGCCCGGGTGGACGTTTCGGTATTAACCTTAATCATAACCAGTTCCCGGTCGACAAAATCGTCCCTGGTAACGTCAGTAATCTTTATGACATCAATAAGTTTATGCAGTTGCTTGGTGACTTGCTCTAAAATACTGTCATCACCTTCAACCACGATGGTCATCCTGGAAATACCGGGGTCCTCGGATCTGCCAACGGCCAGGCTGTCAATGTTAAAACCCCGCCGGCTGAAGAGGCCGGCTACCCTCGCCAGGATCCCAGGTGTGTTTTCCACCAGTACCGCAAGTGTATGTGTCACGTTTACCCCCCTCTAACCAAGCATTTTGCTCAATGATTCACCTGGTGGAACCATAGGCATGACGTTTTCTTCACTCTCCACCATGAAATCAATCATTACCGGCTTACTGGAACGGATCGCCTGCTCCAAA
Organism: Pelotomaculum isophthalicicum JI; assembly: GCF_029478095.1. Classification (NCBI taxonomy): domain Bacteria; kingdom Bacillati; phylum Bacillota; class Clostridia; order Eubacteriales; family Desulfotomaculaceae; genus Pelotomaculum; species Pelotomaculum isophthalicicum. The sequence continues at coordinate 54,460 of NZ_JAKOAV010000015.1, forward strand.
ACAGGTGTTATCTCAGACCGTTTGGTCACCCTGAACCCTTCCGCGCCATAAGCCTCAGCCAGTTTAACAAAATCAGGGTTAAACAACTTCGTATGGGAATAACGGCGGTTATAAAAAAGCTCCTGCCATTGTCTGACCATCCCTAAAAAGCCGTTATCCATAACTGCCACATTAATTGGCAGCTCATAGTTCACTGCCGTGCATAATTCCTGAATGTTCATTTGAATACTGCCGTCTCCGGCAATATCAAAAACCGTGTCATCCGGGCAACCGGCCTGGACGCCGATAGCCGCGGGCATTCCATAGCCCATTGTGCCCAAACCGCCGGAGGAGATAAAAGAACGCGGTTTGGAAAAAGTATAATACTGCGCCGTCCACATCTGATGCTGGCCCACCTCGGTGGTAATACGGGCATCGCCACCGGTTTGACGGTAAATTTCCTGAATGACAGCCTGGGGTTTCAGTTCCCCGTTGTCACAAAAATCAATCGGGTACTCTTTTTTCCACGTCTGGATTTTCTCCCGCCAGGCCTCTCCCAATCTTGGCTGGAGTATATCCATCAGCTGTTTTAATACTATTTTAACGTCTCCGTTGACGGGAATGTCCACTCTCACATTTTTCCCAATTTCTGCTGGATCTATGTCAATATGAATCACTTTAGCCTCATTAGCGAAGGTCTCCAGTTTACCGGTAACCCGGTCGTCGAACCGCGCCCCCACGGCAATCAGGAGGTCGCATTCACAAACAGCGAAATTAGCGTATTTAGTCCCGTGCATGCCGAGCATGCCGAGAGACAGCGGATGGTTTCCCGGAAAGCCCCCCAACCCCATCAGCGTAGTGGCTACCGGCGCCATCAGCAGTTCCGCGAAACGGACCAGTTCATCCTGCGCTCCGGAAATAACAACACCGCCACCGGCATATATCACCGGCCGCTCGGATTTAGCGATTGCTTTAGCCGCTTCCAACACCTGCCGCGGGTCAGCTTCACTCACGGGTTTATAGCCGGGCAGGTGCAGTTCTTCCGGCACTATATATTCGCTCGACGTACTGGAAACGTCCTTGGGAATATCGATCAGCACCGGGCCAGGCCTGCCGGTAGTAGCTATATAAAACGCCTCCTTGACAATACGAGCCAGTTCGGACGGGTCCCTGACCAGATAGCTGTGCTTTGTTATCGGCAGGGTAATACCGGTTATGTCCGCCTCCTGGAAGGAATCCCTTCCCAGCAAACTCCAGGGAACCTGGCCGGTAATAGCCACCAGAGGCACTGAATCCATGTGGGCGTTGGCAATACCCGTAACCAGATTGGTCGCGCCGGGACCCGAAGTCGCCAGGCAAACCCCCGGCCTGCCGGTAGCGCGGGCGTAACCATCCGCGGCGTGAGCCGCCCCCTGTTCGTGCCTGCACAGGATGTGCCGGATATCAGCATCGTACAAGGCGTCATAGATCGGTAAGACCTGGCCTCCGGGGTAGCCGAAAATTGTGTCCACATTTTCAGCCTCTAAACTTTTGATCAGGATTTCCGCCCCGGAATAATTCACACCGCACACCTCCATTATTCTTCCCTGATGATCGCCCCTGTGCTGGCTGAGGTTACATGGCGGGCGTAACGTGCCAGGTAGCCCTTTTTAACCCTTGGTTCCGGCGGCTGCCAATCTTTCAGCCGGGCGGAGATTTCCACTTCGCTCAGTGCTACGTTCAGGGAGTTATTCGGAATATCGATTTCAATTATATCTCCGTCTTTGAGAATAGCCATCGGGCCGCCCTCGGCCGCTTCCGGTGAGATATGGCCGATTGAAGCGCCCCGGGTCGCTCCCGAAAAGCGGCCGTCGGTCAATAAAGCCACGTCTTTATCCATTCCCAAGCCGGCGACAGTAGCGGTCGGGGTAAGCATTTCCCGCATCCCCGGCCCGCCCCTGGGACCTTCATAACGAATGACGATTACGTCGCCCTTGCTTATTTTTCGCGCTGTAATAGCCTTGGTAGCCTCGTCCTCGGAATCAAAGACGCGGGCCGGGCCGCTGTGTTTAAGCATTTCCGGCGCCACCCCGGCCTTCTTCACCACCGCCCCGTCGGGAGCGAGGTTGCCGCGCAGGATGGCGATGCCGCCGCTGGGGCTGTGCGGGTCATCCACACTGCGGATGACATCCCGGCGCGATACCTCCCGGCCGCTGATTCTATCACCCACAGTGCCGGAGACCGTCCGGGCCTCCAGGTTAATCAGCCCTTTTTTGGACAGTTCGGCCATCACCGCCGGAATTCCCCCCGCTTCGTCCAGATCCTGAATAAAGAATGGACCCATCGGACTCAATTTGCACAAGTTCGGCGTCCGCTCACTGACCATGTTGACATAATCGAGATTCATTTCCACACCCGCTTCGGACGCGATGGCCGGGAGATGAAGCACCGTATTGGTGGAACATCCCAGGGCCATGTCTACCGCCAGTCCGTTGTTGAAAGCATCTTTGGTCATAATGTCGGATGGGCGAATACCTTCTTTGACCAGTTTCACAATTTGCCTGCCGGTCATTTTGGCCAGGCGGCGCCGGGCGGCGGACACGGCCAGAACAGTACCGTTGCCCGGCAGGGCCATGCCCAGGGCTTCAGTCAAACAGTTCATTGAATTTGCCGTGAACATGCCGGAACATGAACCACAGCCGGGACAGGCCGCTTCTTCCACTTCGTGCAGTTCGTCCTCAGTCATGCTGCCGGCGTATACCTTGCCTACCGCTTCAAAAAGATTGCTCAGAGATATATTCTGCCCTTGATACAGGCCGGCCAGCATCGGGCCGCCGCTGACCACGATGGCCGGAATATTCAGCCTGGCCGCGGCCATCAGCATGCCCGGTATTATTTTATCGCAGTTCGGGATCAGCACCAGCCCGTCAAACGGGTGAGCCTCAGCCATTACTTCAATGCTGTCCGCGATCAATTCCCTGCTGGCCAGAGAGTATTTCATCCCGGTGTGGTTCATAGCTATACCGTCGCAGACAGCTATGGACGGGAATTCAATGGGCGTTCCCCCGGCCATGCGCACGCCGGCTTTCACCGCTTCCGTGAGATCATTCAGATGCATATGCCCGGGCACAATCTCATTGAATGAGTTTACCACGCCAATCAGGGGCAACTCCAATTCCTGATCGAGATAACCCAGCGCTTTGAAAAGCGAGCGGTGGGGAGCTTTTTCAATACCTTTTTTCATTACGTCGCTACGCAAAACCAATCCCTCCTTATTGCAAAAAAATAGCCGGTCTACGGCCGGCTAACACGTCTGTCTTTAACAGCCGCAACCGCAGGTGGACGCGTCTTCCGGAAAAATCAGCGGGCCGTCAACTTTAGTCAGTTCACGGAACGCGGAAATAAGTTCCCAGGTGATTTTACCCGGCTTGCCGTCGGCAATGACACGTCCGTCTACCTTTACCGTGGGAATGACCTCGGCGGCGGTGCCGGTCAGGAAACATTCGTCGGCATTGTACACATCGTGCAAGGTAAAAACCTTTTCCTCGACCGGTATACCGGCCTGGCGGGCCAGATCCATTACCGCATTTCGGGTTACCCCTTCCAAAAGGCCTATATAAGGTGGAGGAGTTGCAAGGACTCCGTTTTTAATTATAAATATATTGTCCCCCGTGGCTTCAGCCACATATCCTTCCGAGTTGAGCATAATCGCCTCAGGCACACCGACCAGGTTGGCTTCCATCTTGGCGTAAATATTGTTCAGGTAATTCAACGACTTAACCCGCGGAGTCACCGCGACAGGAATATTCCGGCGGGTGGAAACAGTAATAAGACTCAAACCATTTTCATATAATTCTTCAGGGTAAAGCCGGATCGAAGCGGTGATACAGAATACCGTGGGCCTCGGGCATTTAAGCGGATCAAGCCCCAGGTCGCCCTTGCCGCGGGTTACCACCAGGCGGATATAGCCGCTGCGCAGGTTATTGCGGCGCAACGTTTCCAAAACAACCTCCTGCATCTCTTCTAAGGTCAGCGGAATGTCCAGGCCAATTGTCCTGGCAGATTCATAAAGGCGGACCAAGTGGTCATGCAGCTTGAAAACTCTGCCGTTATAAGCGCGGATCCCTTCAAAAACCCCGTCGCCGTAAAGGAGACCATGGTCAAAAACAGATACTACCGCCCGCTCCTCGGGCAAATACTCCCCGTCAAGATAAATAATCAGGCTCATCAGCAACTCCTCCATAAAAAATTTAAGCTCAACGTATATTAAAGAAAAGCCCTTTGGATAAAATTCCAGCAACGGAATTTATCCGTAGGGTCTTTTAATCCCCGAGTTGTTAATTAAACTACCCTCTACATAATATAAATATATTTAATAAATAAAACAACCCCCCACCTGGCACTTGGATAAAATGCCAGGGACGAGAGGTTGAAGACCTTGCGCGTTACCACCCTGCTTGCCGCCGCTAAAAGCGGAAGCCCCTTCATGTGCCTATCAAGACACGGCGTTGTAACGGGCGCCTGACCCGGCTCAGCTTACTGGCAACCTTTCAGCCGGCAGCTCCGGGGTGATGTAAAGCTATCGTATTCAAGGCGCCGGTTTTCAGCTACCCCGGCTCTCTGCGGCCCAACACACAAGCTCCTTGTCCCCTTCACAGCCTTTTCCAGATATAACTTGTTAACCAGTATACAAAAAACCTGATAATGTGTCAAGAAATATTTTACGGGTCTTGAGCCTGCCAAGTCAGCTACGGCTTAACAGAATACTTGCTTCGACCCAAAACATAACCACCGGCAAATACCGATGGTTATAAAACACAGCCTTCAATTTAGGTTTTAAGCTTAAATGCCGCATCCGCAGCCACACATACCTACACCGAAGATGGGCAAGATGAAGATCAGGAAAATGATAAACGCCTAGTTACCCCAACCAGTTCCGCAACCTGTGCCACAACCTTCAGCAGCAGTACTGAATCCCATTTATATCACTCCTTTTGTTTCTATATAATATACAGGAGATGATCATAGTGTTAACATATGGGTATACACCCAAATTAATCTAGTCTATTTTATGCATTTAATTATAACAAGTCAATTATATATTATATTTAAAACTTGTTCGTTAAAGAACGCTTGTTCCGAAGCCATCTACAGAACCTCTTCAATGGTAATATCAATGACATTTCATCAGCTCACTTTTTGACCGGCGAGCGCATTCTTCATTTCCTTTACCGCGAGTTCTTCATTAACCTTGCTGACATAGCTAACAGGCATATCTCTTTTTTTCGCTTCATTAATGACCCGGTAATACAGCTTGTGTCCTATGTGCCTCGCAAAAATGAACACGTGGCCCACACCGTCCAGCAATCTGGTATCGAAATTTTCCGACGTTATAAATATAAAGTGGGGATACCGCTCTTTCATCTTGCGCTGCCAACGCTCGAACCCGCCGGCCACCGCCACTTTTACTTTTATAACGTCCATGACGGACTCTTCTTGGAGATCGGGCACTTCCGGCGCATCTACATTATTCAGGGAAAACATCAGACTGCGCAACGCTATAAGCTCTTTCTCTTTTTGTTTTTCCACCAGCATCTGGTTTTCCAGTTCTTTAATTTTCTTTCCCATTTCAGCCATCTTTTTGGAGTACATGTTGTCCAGATTTTCCCTTAGTTCAACAACCTGCCTTCTAAATTGTTCAGCCTGCGCTTTGTAGTGTTCTCTTTCTCCGATTGCGGCTTCAACAGTTTTTTCATAAAACTCCGCGTCTATATATGTCCCGTCTTTGCTGCTATGCAAGTAATGTTCTTTAGCAGTCTTATACGCTTTCAGGAGCCCTCTGAACAAAAGTCCCGAAACCAGGTATTTTGCGGCCTCAGATGTACTCTCGTGATGAAAACCGGATAAATACGCTCCGAGAATCTCTTCTATGTCAGCGGCAGATATGGCGATGTCATCGAAAATACGGCTAATGTTCATTCCTTCAGCGTCACATAATCTCTCATAGAAAAAAACGTGCTCGGCCAGTTCCTCATCCGCGAGCCGGAATACTGAATCCAGGGTATTTATCTCGCCATACTTTTTATGGATTTGCCGCATCAATTCACGGACATTTTTCAGCAAGGCCATTTCCATATTTTTATGGCAGAACACTCCAGGGTTGTTTCGCTCCCTCACCATCAGCCTCCCGTGCAGCACACGGCAGACGGACTCAAACAGGGAGTCCGCTTCTACTTCCTTTCCCCATAGGTTTGCCATACACAGCAAAACAGCTGTCTCAGCGTTCACGCTGCCGGAGTTTCCCAAGCATTCAGTTCTATCGGCAAAAAATGACTCAAAAGAAATCACGTCATTATTATCAATATACTCAAAAACGTGAGGCCAGCCCTTTTTCATTATGCCGAAGAACTGATCCCACACTTCGCTGTCGCTGTGCTTTCTCAGGTACATCAGTATGCCGAGAGTTTTTTTAGCGTATTCTTCCTGCTGAGTGGTCCCTTCTCTGACCACAGGATGCCGGTAATACTTCGAAGCGCTAGCCAGCCTGAAATATGCCGCTCTTTTATCCTGATAAAGCACATCGATATCATGATAAATCTCCTTTTTCAGTCCAAAAGCCTCGATAAAAAAAGGCACGAGGTCAACAACTGCCTTGCCGATGACGTCCACCCTCCCTGGTTTTCAGTAGATCTGTTAAAGCTTAAGCAATTAAAATTACAGGCAGAGGACAGGTTAGAAGTTTCTAATTTTCCCGCCCTCTGCGGTTAAAAAACCGGACACCTCTACATGTGTACGCTCTGTCCGGCAGTCATACTGCTTTCGTGTGAAACTAAATTTTCTTTCGGCATAATCGGGAAATTCTCAACTACAAAGCAGTAAATGAGAACTAGAGCGCTCCACATGCCAATAGTAACTAATATTTCCCAGTCGGTGGGAAAATAATGTCCGCCCGCGCTTTGGGCCATGCCGGTAAAGACAACATTCATCCGGTTGAAGACTACACCGGCGACCACTAAAACGGAAGCCGTGAAAACGCCCCAGAGCTTGTTGCGGATGCTTGGCACGGCATACATGACGATCGGCAGGAGAACAAATACAATCATTTCTACTAAGAACATATTGCTTTCAAAGGAACCGTTGAACGCTTGCGAAAAAACGCCCCGGTAATTCAAGTCAATCACTTTAACAATAAAGTAGACAATCATCATCCACATGGTGACACTAGTCAGACTTGAAAACACCGGCAGTTCCGGCTCACGGCGGTAAGCCCTGGCCGCCAGCGTTCCCTCAATAGTAACCATAGCCGGTCCAAGAAAGAAAGCGGACCACACAAAGAAGAAAGGTATAATCATCGACCACCATAGCGGGTTTAACCTGTTTGCAGCGATGACATAGAGAGAACCCAGCGACGACTGGTGTAGGGTAGGCAGTACAATTCCTATTATCAGCCAGAAAGGCATGGTTGCGTGAAGTATCTTTTTCAGAGATGGGAAACGCACCCTCTCAAAGAAAATATCCCCGAACTCCAGGATTTGCACAGTTGTGTAGAGAGAGATACACCAGAATACCTCGAACAGCACCGAGTGGTATCCCCAGAAAAAGAAGGGCCGCCAAAAATTGTACCATCGCCCGATGTCCAGAAAGAGACTGACCAGCGCGATGATATAACCGATTAATGAAGTAAGCAGCGCGGCCCTGGCGATGGGCAGGTACTTTTCCTTATGCAGCACATGAACGATCAGCGCCGTGCTGAAGCCGCCCCCCGCGAGGGCGATGCCGCAGAGCAGGTCGAAGCCGATCCACAGGCCCCACGGCCACTGGTCGTTCAGGTTGGTAACTGAGCCGAGGCCGAAGATAAAACGGTATAAAGAAATAGCGACCGCGGCTATCACAAACAAGATTAATAACAATCTGAATCCGGTAATTCTAAAAGTCCAGTGCTTCTTTTGCACGAAAACCTCACCTCCGGTCTTAACGTTTTTTTATTTCCCGTCGTCATCAACAGGAGCGTACATTTCTTCTTCCTCATGCACTCCGGCGCGCCTCTTGGTATACAAATACATGCCGGTCAGCAGGGCGCCCCATCCGACGAATATGAAAGGGGTCCACCTGAGCACCTGCCAGGTGTATTCGGGAATAGGCTTCTCGGGAACATTGGTCCGAAAGCCGAGTTGTTCGAAGGGAACATCAGAAATGTAAAGCCACGACGTGCCGCCCGCTTCCTTTACCCCATATATTTGGCCGGTATAGAGATCGGGGTTGGAAGTCAGGCGGTTTTTCGCTTCTCCGACCATTTTATCCCTCTCACCGAAAGTAATCGCACCCGTGGGACATACGCTGGCGCAGGCAGGCATCTGGCCGTCGGCCAACCGGCCCAGGCACATCTGGCACTTGAGCACTCTGGGAAAAGGTTTGTCCCACTCGAACCTCAATATGCCGAATGGACAGGCGATCATGCAGTAACGGCAACCTACGCACAGTTTTTCATTGTAAACCACCGGCCCTTCGGGCGTTTTCTGCAAGGCCTTGGCAAAACAGGCAGAAGCGCAGGCCGGCTCCAGGCAGTGAAAACACTGTTGTTTTACAAAACGTCTGATTTGTTTTTCGCTCTTTTCGGTACGGTGACTCTGGATCACAGTCCATTTATTCGGCGCCAGTTCAGTGTTGCCGTCCTGAGCCGTCCTGTACCCTTCATTTTGGCCGGGTTCCAGGCCATTGTACAACCGGCAGGCGACAACACAACTTTCACAGCCGATACACTTGGTGATATCGACTAGCGCTCCCATATTTCTGGTCAATATATACCACCCTTTCGTTAACCACTTATTTAAAAAGAACAGTCAGATACATTCCCATCTATACTACTTTGGCAAACAGGCGTTCCAACTTGTCGGCGCGGGAATGGTACTCTGTGTGCAGCAACTCTTCCGCCAGTTCACTCATGGGATGTTCCAGGAGATTATGGTAGAGCGCCGCCACCTCTGCGTTTTCGTGGCTATTGCGCTTGGGCAGTGACGCGTCGGCTTTGTAGAGCGCGGCAAGGCGTTGTTCGCGTACGGCGTCGGTGGGCGGGACGGCTGTGCGGGGCTGCCCGCCGCCGGCGACGCACCCTCCCGGACAGGTCATGAATTCAACAAAGTGCCAGGGCGCCCTGCCTTCGCGGACGGCATCCAGAATTTTTCGGCCGTTGGCCATGCCGTGGCTCACAGCAACACGGAGCGTGCCCACTCCCGGTATTTCCGCCGCCGCTTCCTTAACCCCGGCAAGGCCGCGCACGGGCGTCAGGTTCAAAAATAAAGCGGGGGGTTCTTGACCGGTAATAAGGAAGTAGGCGGTCCGCGCGGCGGCCTCCATGACTCCTCCGGTGGCGCCGAAAATTACCGCTCCGCCGGTTTCTTCACCCATAAGCTGGTCATAACTCTCCTCGGGCAGGGCAGTAAAGTCGATCTGTTTTTCTTTAATCATCCGGGCAAGCTCCCGGGTGGTAAGCACGACATCCACATCACGCAAATTATCGCGCTTCCAGTATGCCGCGCTGGCGTTCATTTCCGGCCTCTGCGCCTCATACTTTTTGGCCGTGCAAGGCATCACGGAAACAGACAGAATATTTCCCGGGTCGATCCCCTTTTCCTTGGCGTAGTATGTCTTGGCCAACGCGCCGAACATCTGCTGGGGCGACTTGCATGAAGAGATATTGGGAATGAGTTCGGGATAAAAATATTCGCAGAATTTGATCCAACCCGGTGAACACGAAGTGAACTGAGGCAGGGGTTTCTTTACCTCTCCTTTGATCCTTTTGATCAGTTCCGTGGCTTCTTCCATAATAGTCAGGTCGGCGGTGAAGTTAGTATCCAGGACGGCGTCGAAGCCGAGCCTTCTCAAGGCCGCCACCTGCTGCCCCTGCACCCACGTGCCGGGCTTCAGGCCGAATTCTTCGCCCAAGGCAACCCTGGTGGCAGGCGCAGTTTGCACCAATACAAATTTGTTTTTGTCAGCCAGGGCTTCAAAAACTTTTTGTGTATCGTCGCGCTCGCTGATCGCCCCGGAAGGGCAGGCCATGGAGCACTGGCCGCAGTTGATGCAGATCGTTTCGTCTACCACCGGCAGGTTGTAATAGCCGTAGACACTTTCAATATTTTCACAAACCTCCAGGCACTGGCCGCAAAGTATGCATTTCCGGTCGTCCCGCACAATGGACGGGTTGTCCGCGTCAATGGGAACACGGCCACGCACCTGGGCCGGCAAGTTGCCCGCAACGTTATACTGATACGGCAGCCAGCCCTTGCCGCCGGCATGTTCCGGGTTCTTATCGGCACAGCCGGCCAGGGCGCCGGTCAAGCCGGCCAGCAGTCCGGCGCCGGTTGCCATCTTCAGAAAAGTACGGCGAGTAATTTCTTTTTTCTCAACATCACTGGCGCAATCTTTCATACTCTCCTCTCCTTCATTAAGCGATGTTTTTATGACTAATTTGGCTTATTATCTCCGCCTGCTCACCCCCCATAGATGTAATAGAGATAACACGGTACTCCTTTTTAATAACACTTAAATACAAAAAACCACGGATATTCCTACTTCTGAATGAATGGAAACCTCCGTGGTATTCCTTTATAATTATTTATCTTGTAAAACTTAGAAACCTTTTTAATAGACCCAGCTACAGCCAGTGATTAATACACCTTATCCGAAAGGTTATGTCGGCAGAAACATCTTCTGCATTTGTTAATCATGTAATAATGTCACCTTGTTAAAACCTGTTTCACCCTCCTTTAATAAAAAATAAACCACGAAGCACACCATTACATATGGTGATATACCTTCGTGGTACTTTCCTTACCTAAAATTCCAAAAAGAGAACGACTTCTGCCATTCGTTGTTAAGATTATTCTACGTTATCAATAAAATTCCTCCCGCAAAAAAGTTTTTTTTAATCAAAATTAATAACACTACAGGTAATGAACCCAACCCCAAATTATTGTTATCAGCATCAGACAGTGTAAGATTCAGCACTGTGCCTTTTAAGGGTTATCACTTGAATATTCGGTTCTCAGTTGCTTGGCTGCTGTTATTAAGTTGCGCAATGAAGGCAGGGCCTCTACCCAGTCCCTGGTTTTCAACCCGCAATCCGGATTGATCCACAGGGAATGCGGCGGAATTACTTGCAGCGCAGCTTTTAATAAATCCTTTATCTCTTCAACAGTTGGTATACGGGGGCTATGAATGTCATAAACTCCGGGTCCTATTTCTCTTGGATACTCAAACTCTTTGAATGCTTCAAGAAGTTCCATTTTGCTGCGACTAGACTCTATGCTTATTACATCAGCGTCCATTTCGGCGATCCAATTTACGATAGTGTTGAATTCACTGTAACACATGTGGGTGTGAATCTGCGTGCGGTCCGATACGCCGGAAACGGTCAAGCGGAAACAATCAACTGCCCAACGCAGGTAAGTATCGTGGTCGTTTTTTCGCAGAGGAAGCCCTTCCCGAAAAGCGGCCTCATCAATCTGAATAATAGATATTCCGGCTTTCTCCAGATCCAGAACCTCATCGCGAATGGCCAGAGCAATTTGTTGGCAGACCTCGGACCGGGGGAGGTCGTCACGCACGAAACTCCAACATAGAATAGTTACGGGACCAGTCAACATACCTTTTACCGGCTTGTCTGTCAAAGACTGGGCGTACGTGATCCACTTCACAGTCATTGGTTCAGGACGGGAGACATCCCCGATAATGACAGGGGGTTTCACACACCGGTTGCCATAGCTCTGAACCCAACCGTTGCGAGTAAAGCAAAATCCATCAAGCTGTTGCCCGAAGTATTCAACCATGTCGTTCCGCTCAGGTTCACCATGAACCAGAACATCCAAGCCTAATTTCTCCTGCCGTTTGACCGCAGCGCGGATTTCACTTTTTAAGAAATCCTCGTATTGCTTAGAATCAATCTGGCCACGCTTGAATTTCAACCTAGTTGATCGAATCTCCCTGGTTTGTGGGAAGGATCCTATGGTCGTTGTTGGAAACAGAGGCAACTTGAGCCACTTTTCCCGTTCTCGCCCGCGATCGGCATATGGACTACGCCGGTAGAGCATGTCAGAGGCAAGAGAAGCAACCCGCTGGCGAACTTCTTTACGGTAAACTTTGGGATTATTTCGGTGAGACTGCAACGCCTCGTAGTTTTCCAACAATTCCCTATCCCGGTTGTCTCCAGCAAACACATCATATAGGATTTTAATCTCATCACATTTCTGAACCGCGAAAGCTAACCAGTTCTTCACTTCCTGATCAAGTTCAGTTTCATGGGAAAGGTCAACAGGAACATGCAGCAGGGAACAGCTGGAGGCGATCATAAGACGATCTCTTCCGATACGTTTTTCGACGGACTGGAGAAGATCGAGGGATGAACGGAGGTCGGTTTTCCAGATGTTCCGGCCGGCCACAATTCCTAGCGAAAGCCACATTGTATCCGGAATCTGTCCCAATACCATATTCAGTTGGCCTTTTCCCTGCGCCAGATCTATGTGGAGTCCATCACATCCCGATTCAAGCGCTAGATTAAGGTTTTCCCTCAGTTCGCCGAAATATGTGGCGAGTAGTAGTTTGGATGATCCCGCCGCCGCTTTGAGGGTCTGGTAGGTAGGGATAAAGACCGAAGATGCTACCTCTGGGAGATCCGTGCAGAGGATCGGCTCATCGATCTGAACCCAATCACAGAGAGGAGCGAGCTTGCGAATCACTTCGCAGTAGACCGTGGTTATGTCGTCCAGCTTATCCCAGCGCTTAGCTCCATCATACTCCTTGCCAAGACATAGGAAGGTTATTGGGCCAAGGAGAACTGGTTTGGGCCGATATCCAAGTGAGATGGCATGCCTCGTTTCTTCAATGATTTTTTCTGACGCTAGATGGATTGATAGGGAGGGAGTGAACTCCGGAACGATGTAATGATAGTTGGAATCGAACCACTTGGTCATCTCCATGGCAGGGGTGTTTTCAATAACATTCCCGCGTGCCATATGAAAATAAGCTACCAGGTTGCCGTTTCCGTCATTACGTCCGAATCGTTCGGGGATAGCGCCCAGCATTGCAATGGTGTCGAGAACTTGATCGTAAAACGAAAAATCTCCGGTAGCAACCAAAGAAAGCCCGGATTCCTGTTGAACCCGCCAGTGACGTTTTTTCAATTCATCGCCGACGGCCAGAAGTTCCGTTTCGGAAATTGCGCCTTTCCAGTATCTCTCCAGTGCTGTTTTGAGTTCTCGATTGACCCCGATTCGGGGGAACCCTAATACATGTGTTTCCATTGGTGTTGTGCTCCTTTCTTACTCTTCTTTGTAAAAAGGAGCGAGGACAGGTCATTTCACAGCGTTTGCAAATGAAAACACCATCAAGGGTGAGTGTACGTCATTAAACTTCGATTATGGTTGTTTTCACACGCCTGTCTGTTACGCGAGACAGCCCTGCTCCTTGAACAGGGCGTCTTCTGGCTTCCGGCCCCATAGTGCTTTGCCCTTCCCATTTTAAAAAAACAGTGGTCGAAGCGGGATTACAACCGGTTACAGCGGCGCGTCCGCGATGGATTTAAACCATCTTCCGTTTCCTGTTCATAGTTAATAAAATAAACTATTTAATTTTGCAAGTCAACGATTAATTCGCAAATGAACAAATATTACCCGAAAACTCTGTTTTCTGTTCGTTTATTACACCTTCGCGGCAGCCCTACCGATTCCTCTAGCGGCATCAGTAATTAATACTATCTTATTCCGCATAACCTCCCTTATTTAATGGTTTTCATATGACATATCATCAGCTCACTTTTTGACCAGCAAGCGCACTCCTTATCTCCTCGACTGCGAGTTCTTCGTTAACCTTGCTCACCTACTCGTCTCTTCCCTGGAAGATTCCCTACAGGTGGCCGAGACGATGCACACGCGGGCCTTCGGCAGCGGACCGCGTTCCCGTTACTGGCGGGACATTTTCCGTCCGAGAGCCGAATCGCGGAAAGGTGACAATAATGGGCTATGACACCAGGCAGGCCACCCTGCGGTAACTTGCCCGCACCGTCGGCTACCTTTCCCAAAACCCCAGCGACTACCTTTTTCAGGATACCGTTACAGAGTAATTGCACTTCACCCTGACAAACCTTTGTACCAGGCATGTAACATAAAATACCGGAAAATATCCTCGTTATGTTGTGTATTAATAAACCGTCAATCCCCCGTCGACACTCCATACAGCCCCTACAACAAAGGATGCTTCATCTGAAGCTAAAAAACAAATAACTTTTGCCACTTCTTCCGGTTTCCCAATGCGTCCTATTGGATAAACGCCAACTATTCTTTTAATATACTCGCTCTTGTTTACAACATTAGCCAGCTGTTTCTCAAACATGGGAGTAAATATATCACCTGGGCAGACACAATTTACTCTGATATTATGTGAAATAAGTTCTAAAGCTATAGCTTTTGTAAATGTGGTTACGGCTCCTTTAGACGCGCAATATGTTGAGCAAAAGAAATTTCCGTTAATTCCAGCATCAGAGGAAACATTTACAATAGCTCCTCCCCCGGATTTAATTAATTCAAAAGCTGCGTATTTGCACATAAAATATGTTCCCTTAACATTAACGTCCATAATGCGGTCATACTCTTCTCCAGTGACATCAACTAATGGTTTTTCAATATATTGGCCGGCGGAGTTGACAAGAATATCAAGTCTCCCAAATTCTGCAACTGCATATTCTATCGCTTTTTTACACTCGCATGGCTTTGAGACATCTATGGCCTTAAATTTAACAGTATTCTTATATTGTCTCAGCTTTTCTAAAGCATTTAACCCCTTATTCTCATTACTACCAATAATTAATACTCTTGCTCCACCCTGCAGAAGCATTTCTGCCGTTGCAAATCCAATACCTGAACTTCCACCTGTTACCAGCGCCACTTTTTCACTAGAAGAATAAGCCATTTTATCACCTCCGCTTTGGCTAATGAAAGGATAGGTCATCACAAGGCAAACACATGCCAATGGGTACTTTATAGCCGATTTTTTCTGTAACAAATTTAACCTCCGTAGAAGGAGTTTGCCGAAATCCGTAGAATATTTAAGGTTAATAACAGGCGACTGGAGTCGCTTTCTTTAGAAGATGTTTTTTTAGCTAAGTATACCACGAAGGTATTTCGCCATTAGAAATGGCGGTATTTCGTGGTTTTCATTTTTCATGAGACAGGGGGTGACATGACTAAGTTTTTATGATTCTATCATCTCATGTTATTTAGGTAATTAGACAAATCAAGAGCTATTATACTATGTTATAGTGATAACGAGGAGGTTATAATAAATGCATATACCGGACGGCTATTTAAGCCCGCAGACATGCGCGGTGATGGGCGCGGCCATGCTGCCCGTATGGGCGACAGCGGTTAAGAAAGTCAAAAAAACAATTAAGACAAGATACGTGCCGTTAATGGCCATCGGCGCCGCTTTTTCGTTCACGATCATGATGTATAACATCCCCATACCGGACGGTACTACCGCCCATGCCGTGGGTGCCGGAATACTATCGATCATCCTTGGTCCATGGGCGGCTGCCATAAGTATTTCGGTAGCCTTGGCCATCCAGGCATTACTCTTTGGCGACGGCGGCATCTTGGCGTTTGGCGCGAATTGCTTTAACATGGCGTTTGTGTTTCCATTTACGTCTTACTACATTTACCGTCTCATCGCCGGCAGATCGGATATCACTGCGGCAAGACGCTGGGTGGGAGGTTTAATTGCCGGATATGTGGGCATTAATCTGGCGGCGCTGTGCGCAGCCGTGGAATTTGGCTTGCAACCCACACTCTTTCACGCCGCCAGCGGAGCGCCGTTGTACTGCCCCTATCCATTAAACATAGCAGTTCCCGCCATGGCGTTCGGACACCTGCTCATAGCCGGACCGGTTGAGGCTGTAGCAACTGCGCTAGTGCTCCGTTATATTCAAGCGGCAAACCCGGATTTATTGACCGTTGGCAGTACTCTAGCGCGGGAGGAAGCGCACGGTTATAGTAAACTGTGGTGGGGAGTAGGTGCAATGATTTTGCTTTCTCCATTAGGACTGTTGGCCCAGGGCACCGCCTGGGGAGAGTGGGGAGCCGATGAAATAAAGGACATGCTGGGCTTTATACCGGCCGGTCTGGAACATTTATCTGACTCCTGGCACGCCCTGATGCCGGATTATTCCATACCCGGGCTGGACGGTTCATTATGGCAGTCGGCAACCGGATATATTTTGACAGCGATAGCCGGAGTTGCTATTATAGGAGCAATCACTTATCTTTTTGGCAAGTATCAAAGAAGAGCTGATCAAGGAAAAGAAATGAGCAATTAATTAATGGAAAAAACAACAATACCGGGATGGCTCCTGGAAAAACAGGAGCCTTTTAACGGCGATTCCGGCGGCTGCGCCTGCCTTCGCGGCAAGCCAGGCCGCCGTGGCTTTGTGGAAAAAACAATTGAATCAATAGCCCAAGTTCTGCGGGACGAATTTTTTGCCGGACAGATAGCCGGGAACCATGGATTGCTTCAGAGTATTGATCCCCGGGTAAAGGCGCTGACCACATTATTGCTGATAATAGCAGCCAGTTTGATTCGTCATCCGTTAACACTAATCGTAATGAACTTGTGGGTTCTATTGCTGGCCAAGGTGTCCCGCGTTCCGGTAAAAATATTTTTCAAACGGGTTTGGCTGGTAGTGCCTCTTTTTACCGGTATTATCGTATTGCCTTCTATTTTTAACATTGTCTCTCCCGGTGATCCACTGCTGACATTATTTAAATCCAACCACCAAATTCACATTGGTTCCTGGACCTTGCCCAACACCCTGACCATTACCCGTCAGGGCGTACATGGCGCTCTGGCGCTCATTCTACGCGTAGGCGCCTCTGTCTCTCTGGCCTTGATACTCACGCTGACCACCCGGTGGAATATTCTTTTAAAAGCTCTCAATATGATTTTTGTGCCACAAATCTTCATATCTGTGCTGGAGATGACTTACCGCTACATATACTTGCTGCTCCAAACCGCCGGCGAGATTTTTGTGGCCAGGCAAAGCCGCACTGTCGGTCGCGCTTCCACGAAGGAGCAAAGGCGTTTTATCGGCGGCGCAATGGGCACTCTATGGGGTAAAGCTTACAATGTCAGCGAAGAAGTGCACGCGGCAATGGTTTCACGCGGGTATACCGGCAAGCCAAAGACGCTTGTCGCCTTTAAGACAAGAGCAATGGACTGGTTGTGGGCAGCCTTTATAGTTTTGGTAAGCCTGTTCTTCCTCGGAGGTGACCGGATCGTTGCCAGATGAGATATTTTTTCATTTAGATAACGTCAGCTACAATTATCCGGGCGGTGAGGAAGCGCTGTCCGGCGTCAGCATGTCTGTGAAACAAGCGGACAAGGTAGTGCTATTAGGCGCCAACGGGTGCGGCAAGTCAACTCTTCTGAAAGTGCTAGACGGTCTTCTGTTCCCCCAACAGGGTGTAATACATTCTTTTGGAGAAGCGTTGAATGAGGAAAACTTAAGTAGGGAAGAGTTTTCCTTTGCCTTTAGACGGCGGGTCGGGTTTGTTTTTCAAAACTCCGAAGCGCAATTGTTTAATCCCAGTGTCTGGGAAGAAATTGCTTTCGGCCCGGTACAGATGGGATTAGATAACTCAGAGGTAGTTAAGAGAGTGGACCATGTAGTCACCATGCTGGGCTTGGAGCATATAAAGGACCGGCCGCCCTTCAAATTAAGCGGCGGGGAAAAGAAAAAGGTAGCCATTGCCTCGGTGCTGTCCATCAATCCTGAAGTTATTCTTTTGGATGAGCCCACCGGTGGGCTTGATCCTAGAACCCAAACATGGCTTATTAATCTGATAAAGCAGCTGAACAGGGCGGGGAAAACGTTGATTACCGCCACGCATAACCTGGATATTGTCGAAGAAATCGCTGACAGAGTGATGGTTTTTAGTGAAGATCACCGATTAGTAGCCTCCGGCACACCGGACGAAATATTAAGCAACCGGGAATTATTGCTCAAAGTGAACCTGGTGGACGAAAAATTTCACCAGCATGTGCATGGAGGCGGCCATCGTCATTATCATGCTCATAGCTAGGGAATGGCGGCGGTAATAACCTGTTGTTCCACACTTTTCTATTTCTTGATAAAGGATTAATACGGGGCCATTGGGCAGAATTTCACCGGTCCAGTTACCGATTTCGTCATAAGACATTATTACGGAGTAAACGGAATCCGACAACGATACGACAGGTTCAAGCTGTTATTAATGTAATTTACCTCCAGACCCCCAGGGTAAATTTATTCCTAAAAATGAGTCAGGGAACCGTCTCCTGACTCATTCCCCTGACTCACCGTAAAAAATTAAACTCTGGAATATTTAATTTCCAGAGTTTATTGTAATATTAATCATCATATGTGCAAGACAAATTCGAAAGTTTTGTGAGTAATAGGTTTATTTTTGTAAGTAAATAGGCTTGCTGCATTTCGTTTAGATATTTGTTAATTTTTTCAATAATAACATCGCTAAGTTCTTTTGAAATTTCAAATTCATTTAATAGTTTTTCCTCAATCATAGACAAACTTAATTCACGATTGCAAACAAAAGATATAATACTATTAATAAACCTTAAAACATTACCAGCCTTTTCATGATTCTCGAAGCCTCCTTTTTCCTTATAAACATTAAATGGAATACTCTTGTAATTTTCATATAATATAATATTATTAATCACAAATTCCATAACAACATCTAGTTGCTCTGAGGACATAGTATTAACAGTTTTTGAGTCTATATATGGTCCTGCAATCGGTTTGCAATAATCGTACAGATAGTTAGCAGGTATTTTTTCAAAGCCATATTTCAGTAGTTTTTCAATAATTAAATCCTTGTCGTCCATTTCGTAAATAATTATTTGTGTAATTTCGTTTACTAACTCTTCAAACAAATTTTGCTCATCTTTGTTTAATTCATAAAAAATGTCAATATTATCATCAATATAATTTAATATTTCTTTTTGTTTTGCATGTTCTAGTTCATTGAACCATTCAGCAAGAGTACTTAAATCTTTCTTTTCATCATCTACCAATTTTGAACCCTCCCTTTCTTTCAAATGAAGGTGATTCTAATATAGCTTCCCAAGAACTATTTGCCTCATGGGATAATTCATACTTAGCTAATACATGAGTTATTTGTGGGTTGGTAATTTCAGATTTAATAGATGACTTACTTAACTTTCTTTCGATATTATCAATGCTTTTACTTAATCCTAATATCATTAACTCAAGACGTTTAATTGCATTTGTTTCAATTGTGTCTTTACCTTTATTGGTTAAATCTTGTATATCATATTTATTCTCTTGCTCTTTGACTTTTGATTCTATTTGTGAAAATTCATTATCTGATAATTTATCTCTGTTCTGCTTAGCAATGGTTAAGAAATTCTTGGGCTGTTTTGATAATAGTATTATACTATTGTGTATAGAATCTTGAAGTGCTCCTAATTCATATCTATTAATTGTAGATTCAGCAAACCCTAACGCTCTAGCGAAAGCTCTTTGTGATAACCCATAATATTCACGTATAATTTTTATATCTTCAGGCATTAAAAGGCCTTTATCCTTTTTGTATTGAGTTAATGCTAAGTCAAAATGCTTTTCCTCAATAACTAAGTCACTTAGCTGAGACCCGCAAACTGAACAATGGGGAATTTCAACATTTTTTAGAGTTATTGTTTCACCTTTTATTTCATGTACAACGTCAATTTGTTTCAAAACATATTCAACAATTTCATCACACTGAGAGCAAAATAATTGTTTATTTTCCATATTCATCCTCCATAACTATATTTATTAAATATATCTATAAGTAATCATAATGATTCATAAATTCATAGGTGCTATAATGAAAATTTCAAGATATAATTTTGGATACATAAACCCTCCCCCCCCGCCTCCACCAAAATATTGAAAATAAAGCTTTCCTGAGTCGTTGATTTTACTGTATTTTCAGTGTTCAATTGGCTCAAGGTAAAAATCAAGGTAAAAATTAAAGTCTCCGAACGCTCAAAAAATTTACGGTTAAGGAGTGTTCTTTTATTATGGTCAAAAGAAGATTAAAGATTTTTGAACGGCAGGAAAAGTAAGCGTCAAAAAGAATACACCTTTGAGATAGAACAAAGACATGCGAGAATAACCGTGGACAGTGTTACCCGATATTGTGGGCGAGCCGTTGTTCACATAAATTCCTGTCGAGTCGAAGTTGTTCACCTGGTTGTTAGTGACGCTAGCAGACCCCTTGATCTCAATACCCCTGCTCTGCTCCACTATGCAGTGGTCAATGTTTAAAAATCCACCGAAACTATAGACAATTGGATAGCTATTTCCACCAAACCGCACTCTGCAGTAACTCAAGTTGAGAGTACCACCTGAATATGACTCCAGGCAGTACCAGTTGCCCTTGGCTGGGACTGTGGCTGAACCGTCGCCGTTGGTATCTCCGCCGTAAGCGTCATCCTTGTATGAAGTGAACCCCGGGGCATCGATGGTTCCTTTGATTACCATCTTTGCGTTTGTATTAAATTTAATTACCGTGCCGGGATCAATGGTTAGCCGGACACCCGGCTAAACCGTGGTCGTTGTTTGCACCACGTAGGTATAGACATTTTTTCAAACTGTATCTGTTGCGATTGAGATCGAGGCGATTATTGTTTTACCTGGAAAGCTATTACTTTAAAAAGTCATAAAGTTTGTCTCCGTCAAATATAAATTATAAGAATATTACTGGCGGGGGACTGCCTAATGAACGAGTTGAACCGTTTTATCGCCAAGTCGGAAGAATTATATGACCTTGCCGGGCAAAATTTAAAGCCTGCCATAGCCGTCATCGGTTCTTATAACTCGGGGAAATCAACTTTGCTGAACAGCTTGCTCGGGGAAGAAATAAGTCCGGTTGGCGCCGTGCCCACCACAAGCCGCCTGCTCTACTTTGATTACGCAGACTCTTTTTCAGCAAGGTACACCGGGGTCAGGGACAAATGTGTCTTTGCCAATCGCAACGCGCTCGCTTCTTTTTTATCAAGCCGTCAGCCCCAAGGCGGCCGGGTGAATATTGAGCTCCCCGCTCCTATTCTTAAAAAATGCCGCCTGATAGACACACCCGGGATAGATTCTTTCTCCCATGAATCAATCCGCATGGCGGAACAAGCCGCTAACGAGTCGGTAAAAATAATTTACCTCTTTCACCAGCGTGGTATCGAAAATTTTAACCGTCTGTTTCTTAATAAATTCGCGTCTACTTGGAAAAATAAAAACCTCAATGATATATCTTTCTGGCTTAACTGCAATCTGGGTAATTGTGACGGCACCTCTCTCGAAGCAACAATGGCGGTATTGAGAAAAATTTTTTTAAGCCAGGTAAGGCTAAACGCGATAAACATTTTAAACCATGAGAACATTCAAGACTTGCGCCTATTTCTGGAGGTGGAACTGGCCAGGTACTATTTTGACAACCTGGCAAAAAATCTTAAGAAGGTAGACAACGAGATACCCGCAAAACTAAAAAAAATCACTAGCATTGCCGACGAGTCACTCTTCCTGTCCGAATTCTGGACTGTGCTGGAAACCGCGGAAAAGCTCTTCTCCGCCTATCGCACATTGAACTCCATACCACTCATTGTCAGCGAAACGGAAGGGCTGTTATGCTCGATAAACTCGTCCAACTTGAATAAGACGGACAATAAGGCAGGCGGACATCTTTACCGGCCGCACGCCGGAGGTTTTAAAGAAGGCAAGGAACTAATTCTGGAACTATTAAATTCTTTAATACGCGAAAAAAAGTTGGACGGTTGGCTGGAGCGCCCTAAATTAAGCAAGATGGCCGCGAAAATTAAAGCAGAACGTTTCACAGTAGTGGCTGCGGGAGGTTTTTCCACCGGCAAGTCCACTTTTTTCAACGCGTTGATGAAGGAAGAAATATTACCTACCGGAAATGGGCCGACAACTTCATCAATCACCCGCATTTCACACGGCAGAGAAAAAACAGCCACAGTGCGGCTCCCGCTCCAAGTAACCCTGCAAATACATGAAAATATTGGAAAACAAAGCCATCTCTGCGCTGATAAACTGGACATACTGGAGAATTATATAAAGAATAATGAGTCTGGTCTGGCTTACCTGGAAGCTTGCACGGAAGATCGCTTCAGACAAGTAGATTACCAAGAAATTACGACGTTAATCAACCAAGCCAGGGAATTTTACGCCGCGGGCGCTTTTGCCCGGTCTGCGGGGAAATTGCCATTGCCCGCTGTTTATAAACCGGTTCCGGCAAAAGGCATCTCCCGCAAAAAGCTACTTCAAAAAGTTCGCTTGACTTTCCATAATGCTGGAGAGCCTGAATTCGATCTGGCAAATCCGGCTCACTTAAATAAATTCAAGGAAATTACCGGACCGGACAATGCTTTCCGGATCTCCGGGATAGATATCCGCCACCCTTCTAAATACCTTGAGCTGACCGATTTTGTGGACACACCAGGGCTTGATTCAATTCAAAAGGATTATTTCGATGAAATAACTGATAACATCCGGCAATGCGACGCTTACCTTGTTTTTTTAAACGCCCGGCATATTTTGAACGACATGGATAAAGAAAATTTTGAAACTGTATTTTTACCGCAAATACGCGCGAGCTTTAAACAACGGGACATGCTGGAAAAAGAATTTGCAAAAATTTACTTCGTAATTAATTTTGCCGACACCCTAACACCGTTCCAACAAGAAGCGGTAACCAATTTTGTCCGGAAAAGCCTGAGTGCCCCTATTCAAAGCTCCCTGGCCATACCAGACCCAAAAATATTCCTGATTTCCGCCCTGCGGGGTCTCGCCGGCAAAGACCGCGGCATGGAAGTTTTACTTAAGAATCTGGAAGAAGGAATCATGCGCTTCCGCGGCAGAAATTTTTACAGAAATATTTTAGACGAACTTTATTCGATGCTTAATGGCATTTCCCAAAAGATTAATATTGAGTTGCCCACTTTAATTCAGATTGGCCACAGGTCCGGCGCAAAGAAACAAAAGCTCTGTCAGGCACTGGAGGTACTGCTGAAGTACCGCAGGGAGATAAAGAATATCAGAAATACTATTTATAGCCTCGGGAGGTTGTAAAAATGGAAAATGCCAGGTTACTGGACGAGCGGTTGCGCAAGATTATCAATGAAGTAAGCGGGCATACCGGTGGGGAAATCAAAAAAAATTTGCTCCGCGAATTTGAGGTTGGTGTCAAAGCGGCAATAGAGAACCATAGCCAGAAGGAAACTTTAAGAATACTGGCGCTGTTAAAAAACGCCATTAATAAATTTGAATAAGGAGGAATAACTATGGATTTTAAAATTGAGGGGTTGAAGGGTGACAAAAATGGTGACGAGCTAATCGGGCAAATGTTATCAGACATCTTTACAGGCCTAAAAACTAAAATGGTTCAGCCGGTGCTGGATGAAAACCACAAAATTTCCGGCCAACTGAAGGAATTAATGACACAGGAGCAGTCGGAAATAAGCGAGCTAAAGGAAAAAATCGCGGAGTTAGACGCCCGGATCCAGCAAGTACCCTTAATCATTCTGTCATCTTTCAGGGATGCTATAAACTTGGCAGGCAGGGATACTCAAGATGGAAGAGAATAGCGTGCAAGCTGAACTGATCGATTCACTGGCGTCTACTATACAGAACAAAATAATTCTTCCCGCCGAGGAGAACACCTCTTTTTTACATTGCGCGATTGACCAGGTAAATGAAAGGATTTCTATCCTGGAAGAAACATCTTCGGCGCTGACTGCCGCCCTTAACAGAACAAAACTGGCAGTTTCGATATCTTTATTGGGAATAGCCGTATTAGCCGTTATTCAAGTCATTATTTTTTTTAGATAATCACTCTTCCTTGGGTTTTTGGCTTTTCCTCATGATAGAATATACAAAAAACGTAGCCCCGGAAATAATCAGCACTTTAACAATGAAACCAATCGTTTCGTTTCTGAAACCGACTTTTTCTTTTCCCAGCTCTACCTGCGGGTCCATTTTTATATCAAAAAAGCTGCCTTTGTCAACTTGATACGCTAATTTTTCAAGCTTGACCATCTTCTCTTCGTGCCTGGTTATATTGGTCATATAGCTTACCACTTGGATAATGAGAAAAGCCAGGGCAAATAATATCAATAAGAAACGGGAATGATTCATGTTCTATCTCCTTTTCTTTTTATCTTAGACCTTCTTGGATCTTTTCCCGGGCGGCTTCACAAGCCCGGGCGTAGAAAGCGCTCTCGAATGTTGACCACGGGTATTTTCTTCCACTCGTAATGTATGATGACCTGCAGCATTGAAGAAAGACAATCGCGCGCGGCAGGTCATCCATTACTGTCGCCGCATAACCAAGGATGGACCATGGTAATGGGTCTCCTACCGACAATTCCGGCCAACCGGGCAATTCGCTGTTTAATTTCTGGTAGGCCAACCTGGCCTGCTCACTAGCGGGTGGAATTACGCCAAAGGTTACCGGGTATATCTGTGCGAATAAACCCGGATAAGACTGGTTTCGGGCGGGTAAATACCTGTTGTTGTCCCGGTCCACCGCCCAGGCGAAACAAGCGGCGTTTTCATCCCAAAACTGTTCCAGCACACTGTTTTTTATTATTTCCGCCTTATACCCGTAAATGTTGCTTAGTTCGTTGTAGCCGAGTTCGGCCAGCAAGCGCGCCCAGTCCCTCAAACCCCGGTAACACTCACAGTTATCCATCAGATACTTGACTTTTAGATCCGGTTTTGCCCAGACTAGCCCATCAGAGTCCTGGAGAGTGATGATCAACTCCGCCACAGTGGAAAGCTCGCGGTAATGCTCACTTATAAAACTAAGATCACCGGAGTTCTCCTGGTAATCCGCCGCCAGGGTAAGCAATGTCGCCGCGTAACTGTCGGCTGAGTCGTAATCGTTACTATTGACGAGCACTCCGCCATCCAGGCGGTAATCGTAAATTGTCCCGTTCAGACCCCAACGGTCAGGATTATTGAGCCGGGAAAAGCTCCATTCCAAACTCTTTTTTACCTGGCTATAACGTTGCGAGTCACCGCAGAGCGACAGTCCGGTGAGGTTAGAAAAATACGGAATTACATCCGGCCTGCCGCCCGCCAGCGGGAAATACCCTTCGGGACCTTGGTTCGAAACAATCCATTCCCGCTCTCTGTCCGCTTCAGCGGCCAGGAGCCGGTCTTTCAAACGCAGGATCACTCCACAGGCCTCGGCTCTGGTAGAATTGCCGTCTTCACCGAAAGTACCGTCCGGATAGCCGTAAAGTGTCCCTGAACTAAGCATCTGTGCCGGCCAATTAACAGAGTGACCGTCTCTTTCCGGCATCTGTTCAGGATTATTAGCCCACGCCAGCAGCCGGCCGGCCATGGCAGCCATTTCCGCCCTGGTGATAGCCCGGTCCGGCTCAAAATAACGCTCCGCACCCGCTTTGATAATACCGGCGGCGGCAGCCGCCTCAACAAAAGGGTAGGCCCAATGCTTCCGCTCAATATCCTTGAAGGTCGGTTCAAGGTTGTCTTTTACCCGGGCCACCCCGCCGGCAACAACAATTAACTTAACAAACTCCGCTCTGGTAACCGGCTGATCCGGCCCAAAAAGCTCTTCCGGGTAACCACCGGCAATCCCTAGGGTTAACGCCATTTCAACAGCCTTTTCCGCCCAGTGGTTGCTAATGTCACTTACCGTGGGTGCGGCTGACGCCGGAGACAGACATGTGGTTGACAAAACAACAAGAGAGGCAACGATCAGAAAAATACTTTTTTTCTTCCGCAATACTTGTCCTCCGACTGAATATAAACTATATCAGTTATTGGTACTCAGAATTCAGAATATTTCGGGACGATAAATCATTTTCTTATTCTGGCTACTGACTCCTGACTTCTGACTCCTGTTCTATTTATTACTTTACAAAGTCATGATATTTCTATTCAGCAATAATTTGAAAATCCCTTTCAAAGCGCTAAAAAAAGCAGCGATACTAATTTCGGGAGATAGACGACGGCAATAGCGAAAGGAGCACTCCTATGGAATATATCTTAAATCATTTAAACGCCCAGTTCAACTGGCTGAAAAGCTGCCAGATTCTGAACCCGGGCAGCGACGCCGACGGCGCGATCAAAAAGTATCCGGATCAAGGTTGGATCATGCCGTATTTTTCTAACTTCGCAGCTATGGCCATGTTGGAAGACCCCACATCTCACCCTCTCGTTGAACGTTATCTGAACTGGTATTTGCGCCATCTTGAAAAAAACGGAACCATGCTTGACTACCATTACGACGATAATTTCAACGGCAAAACTGCCGGTCCGGACTCGGAAGATTCATACGCCGGGACTTATCTTTCCCTTGTCTGCGCTTATCATTTCAGAACCGGGCAAACCGGATGGGTCAGGGAAAATCTCCCTTCATTGAAAAAAGTAGCCTCGGTAATTATTAATCTGATGGACCGGGACGGACTCACCTTTGCCTTGGCCGGCTACCGGGTAAAATATCTGATGGACAACTGTGAAGCCTACAGGGGGCTAAAGGATTTCGCCGATCTAATGTATTATTTGGGTGATCAGGACGCCGGGATTTATCAGAGCAAAGCTAAAGCCATAGCCTCAGGAATTGAAAGAGCGCTCTGGAACTCGTCCAGTCGTTGCTACTATGCCAGCAAGACCGGTTTATTCAAGAACAGAGTAAATTTAAAAAAATTTTACCCCGACGCTGCCTGCCAGGTCTTCCCGGTGCTTTTCGGACTGCTCAAGCCGGACTCGGAGCGTGCCGCGCATTTGCATAAGGTCTTCAACAACAGCCAGCCGGATTGGGTTAATATCAAGCCCCCGGACTTCCCCTGGATGCTCCTCGGCTACTACGCCTGCCTGCACGGTGATCACGAGCGGGCGCTTGAGAAAATCCGGCAGGGCGTTGAATCCTATATTGAACCCAAATCGGGGTGCTGGTATTGCGGTGAGTCAGCTTTCTTTGTCTTGACCTGCACAAAGCTAATTCAGCTTAAAGGAGCCGGCTTCCAAGCACAGACCATCTTCTGGCCGGGCCCTTTATAATAATAAGTTCCATCAACAGACATAATATAAAAACAGAAGCCAGAATTCAGAATATTTCAAGACATAACCATTCTTTTATTCGACTCCTGACTACTGAGTATTGACTACTGACTCCTTTCTTTTGAGCGTTACAATATTTAAATGGCGGTGAAAAAAATATCCAGTGTTAAGACCCAGCCGGAAATGCCGGAAGCAATCATAGGAAACTCCAAAATGCTGGCCTCTCTAAGAGAAAATGGGGAGGTATTCAGACTTTTCTGGCCGCATATTGACTACGGTCAACACCTGGGACACTTTTGGCCGGGGATTAAATTATTTTTACCGGAAGGACAAAGTTTTACCAAATGGTTTCACTTAAATATATGGAAGTCAAGTCAACGTTACCTGGAAAACACTAATATATTAGAAACCGAAATGTACAGCCGGACGCATTATCTTAAAGCTGTCCAGCAGGACTTTGTTCTCCCCGACAAGGACATTCTGGTGCGGCATTATACTCTGACAAACCATGGGGACAGAAAAGAAAAACTAACATTTCTGGTCTATTGCGCTTTCGAACTTGAAGAATCGAATCATTACGATGGCGCTTACCTTGACTTTTTCAATGATTCTCTCATCTTCTTCCGGAGAAATGTTTACCTGGCCGTCGCCGGGTCCGGTTACCCCCTGGCCGGTTATCAGTGCGGCAGACGTTGCACACATACCGACCCGTTTCAGAATGCTTCCAGAGGGACGCTGCAAGGAGGCAGCGACAACATCAGGCAAAGCGCCGGTAGTCTGGACTGGGATATGGACGAACTATTGCCGGGCGCGTCAAAAAATTTTACATTATACCTGGCCGCGGGCGCCGACAGGGACGAAGTAACAACATTGCTCGCCGGGGTTACCTCGCAAGATGGTCTTGAACTGCTAGAGCAAACGAAACAATACTGGCATGGCTGGCTCGGTAAAGGAACTAAGACGGCAAGTGAAAACGCGGGCGGGGAGACGGCCTATCGCAGATCTCTTCTGGCAATGAAGCTGATGTCTGACAAGGAAACCGGCGCTTCAATCGCCGCGCCGGAATTTGATCCATTTTATTTGATGTGCGGCGGATACGGCTACTGCTGGCCGCGTGATTCCGTATTCATCGCGGCAGCTTTCGACGAAGCCGGTTATCATGATGTCGCGGCTCATTTCTACAGATTTGCCTGCGCAGTCCAAGAAAAAGAAGGAGATTGGCAGCAGAGATATTTTACGGATGGCTTGTTTGCCCCTACCTGGGGAAAGCAAATAGACCAGGTCGGCTCTGTATTGTGGGGTTACGGACACCACTACAGTCTTTCCAGGGATAATCATTTTCTGGAACAAACCTGGCCCTCCCTGGCGGCAGGCGCCAACTACCTTACGGACAATTTGGAGGCAAACGGCCTGCCGTCACCTAGTTTCGATCCCTGGGAGGACGAACACAGCCAGAGCACTTATTCCGCTGCGGCAGTTTACGGAGGTCTAACGGCGGCACGTAAAATTGCTTTAATTAAAGGAGAGCAAGAAACGGCGCAACGGTGGCATATGGCTGCGGAAAAAGTAAAAGAAGGGATATTAAGGCATCAGTGGTCGGATAGGCTGAAAAGCTTTTCGCGCGGTGTCAATAGAAGGGTTAGCAAAGATACTTACGACCACGCGGCTTATGAAGGTAAAATAAACTTCACGAAAACCGATCCGGCGGGTCTTTATCAGACATACTGGGTTGGAGAAGATGAACGAGTGGATGCGGCCTTATTGGGTCTGGCTTTTCCATTCGGTGTTCTGGACGCAAAAGATGAAAAAATGCAGGCCACGGTCAGGGCTATTGAAGAAAGGCTATGGAATCGCGATGTCGGAGGTCTGCACCGTTATGAAGGTGACAGTTACAGGGGTGGCAACCCTTGGTTAATCACCACCTTATGGCTCGCTATTTATTACTGTATGTGCGGAAACCGCCAGCGGGCTGAAACATTGTACCGCTGGTGCCTCGAACAGGCAAACCGTCATATGCTTCTTCCCGAACAGGCCGACAAAAACCGTGGCGGACCAGCCTGGGTGCTGCCCCTGAACTGGTCGCACGCTATGCTGATACTCGCCTGGCTCGCCCTGGACGATAGATTGAGTATAATAGGCAAATAGAAGAAGCAAATGGATAGCAAATAGCTCTAAACTCTTAAAAAGGCGTGACGCTAATTCTTAGTATGCGTCACGCCCTTCCGCGTTCGATTTGTCTAAAAGCTCATTTTTACCTTCGCAATTATTGTTTAACCAGATCATCCAGTGTTTTAAATGTATAACCTTGGGCTTTCGTATCTTTTAATATACGGTCCATCACTTCGGTATCGTCTTTTGAGACAGCATGCAACAGGATTATAGCGCCATTGTGCAGGTTGTCCATTACTGACTGGTAAGCCTCCTCAGGACCGCCGGGCAGCGGCACCCAGTCTGCCAGCGCCAGACTCCAGAAAATATTATGATAACCT
The DNA here is from genome assembly GCF_029478095.1 of Pelotomaculum isophthalicicum JI. Taxonomy (NCBI): domain Bacteria; kingdom Bacillati; phylum Bacillota; class Clostridia; order Eubacteriales; family Desulfotomaculaceae; genus Pelotomaculum; species Pelotomaculum isophthalicicum. The sequence goes on from NZ_JAKOAV010000015.1 coordinate 84,055, forward strand.
AGTTCTTTGGTCACGGCCAGCGTGCGCTCACTGTACTCACCTTGAGGCGGACGCAAGTATTTCATTCCTTTTTTGCCGGTTATTTTTTCATATTCCTGCTCAACAGTTTGAAGTTCTTTAATAATCTGCTCATCAGATATATCGGGCAAGCTGGGATGGGTGTCCGTGTGGTTGCAAACAAGATGCCCTTCGTTCACCATGCGTTTTACCAGTTCGGGCTGGTCCTCGAGATAATGCCCGGTAACAAAAAACGCGGCCTTGACGTTATTGGCTTTGAGCGCATCTAAAATTTTGGCGGTGTAACCGTTTTCATAACCGTTGTCAAAGGTCAGGTAAACTACTTTTTCCGCCGGGCCGCCAATCCAATACGCGCCGTACCGGCTAAGCCTGTTACTGATGGACACGGGCATTTCCGGCTGAAGGTGCTTATTGTTCCGCATCAGGCCCCAACCATACTTGTTGTTGGGCAACTGACTGTTTGTGGTGGCCAGCGGTTCGGAAGACGATATGTGCGTTTGCAACGGACTTGTATTTGCTTCATTAACGCCGGGTACCGCTGTTTGGGTTTCGGTTTTACTTTCAGGCAAAGCCGGTTCGGCCTGGATCTCAGACGGGGTTATCTCAGTAGCGCCGATATGCTGTTTTGTGAAAACACCTTCCTTCAATGCACAACCAAATAGTCCAAATAAAAATAAACCCAAAATAACCACGAGAATTCTTTTATTTTTATAATCCTTTGCCAATAGTTTCATTGCCTACCCTCCGAGTATACTGAGATATTACTATGATTAACGGTTTATAGTATTATTATCCGTCCTTATAGCAGCTTCTTCTTTGTATAAATTCGACATAAATTGACAGTATCCTTCGGATTAGGCTTTCCATCCCGAAAAGAAAAATCATCTACTAAAAAGGTAAAAAAGTAAAAACGAGAGAGCTTAATAGATACAAGTTCTCTCGTTTTTATAATACCCAATTCAGTTACCGGGCAGCTATGTTAAATGCTAACAACTGGCATTTTGAAAAGTATGATGCGCTTTAGTAAAGCCTGCCTGCATTGGTCGTTGTGTGCAAATGCTTACGTAGCCGATAATAAATAAATGTCGGTCACGCTGCTGGCGGTAATGCATGCCGTGATCTTATTTTCGATTTATGATCAGTAAATTTGACATGAGGTTAATAAAAGCAAACAATAGACAGTTTCAATAAATAATATTTCACGTCTAAAACCAGTTTATTTTTTAGTTCTTCCATTAAGTTTGTTTTTGTGTGCAGCATACCTGCTGTATCAATAACTCAACCACAACCTGCTGAAGCAGGTTGGTTGGTAATAGCCGCTAAAGCAGCATAAAAATCTCCTAGTGTAAAATTATCTGCCTTTTGGTTTTCTTCTATATCCTGGTTCTTTATGTACTCCATAATTACTTCATCAGTGATATTTCCACTACTTGCTGCAAAATATCCTCTCGCCCACAAGTGTTGTCCCCAGAATTGTTTGTTTAGTTCCTTGTATTCCATCAGCAATTTCCTTGAGCTATACCTTTTTACATATTGCACCAGCTTACTTACTGATAGATGCGGTGGTACTGATACCAATAAGTGCACATAATCTTTTGATATGTGCCCTGTCAATATCTCAACCTCGTTGTTTTTAGCTACGAGTCTTATGAGATCCCTTGCCCTCTCTGCTATTTTTCCACCCAATACAAGTTTTCGATATTTTGTTATCCAGACTAAGTGAACCTTGATATCATACGTTACATGTGATGTTTTTCTATAGTTTTGCATACTCTCACCTCTAGCTTAAGTATTCCTTTTGCTAGAAGTGATGATTCTACTCCGAGTTGACCTAAAGGTGTCGGCTGGAAGCCGAGGGATTTAACCCCATTATACAGACATTAAAACGTCGTTCCTGCGCACTTCTGTAGAAAAGGGAAGCAAGGAGAACGTCCCCTTGCTTCCCGGCTTGAACGTTCATTTAGTAATAGGAATTTATTAAATTTGAACTTCCTGCCCCGGCTTAATTGCTTCAACTTTAACTTCAGGTGCCTTTTTCGAGGATAAATCAATAAATTCCCCCGCGTCTTGGGTCAGAACGGGAAACGTCTGGTAGTGAATAGGGATAGTAACTTTAGGTTTAATCAAGGAAAGACTAATTGCCGCCTGGAGTGGATTCATGGTAAAAACACTCCCAATCGGTACAAGGGCGAGGTCGATATTGTATATTTCGCCAAAAAGCCTCATACTATCGAAAATACCGGTGTCTCCGGTGTGGTATATGGTTTTACCGTCTTCCAGTATAATGATGTATCCCGCAGGGCTTCCGGCAGTGCAGGAGTGAAAGGCCTGGGTCATGATTACTTTGATTCCCGCTATTTCCGCTTGGGCGCCGATATTCATTCCCATGCCATAATGTATAATGTTATCGGAGCTAACTCCGGCTTTCCGGAGTGTTTCCACTAATTCGGGCTGTATTATCAATGTGGCGCCGGTAGCCTTTACCAAATCCGGCACATCGGTCCCAAGATGATCAAAATGATCGTGGGTGATTAATACAAGATTGGCCTGCTTGATATCCTCTTTCTTAATTGGACAGCTTGGGTTTCCAGTAATATAGGGGTCAATTAAGATAACGACTCCTTTTTCCGTGGTGATATGAAAGGCGCTGTGTCCCAGCCACCTTACGCTGTGGGCCATTTTTTTCCTCCTTTTAAGAATGAATATTTATGCCTATGAAGCATTATAACAGCCAGCGCATTCATTCAGCTTGAAGTGTCATACTCCCGATGAATGCTAACGTCTGTTGCAAAACCATAATGGCACAAAATTTATCATTTACTGGTTTAATAATTGATGAAATCAGCCGTTTATCGAAGCGAGGCAAAGACCCTTTATCTGGAGTGGCAGACTGTGCTAGCCTGGCTGGCATAGGGATACGGTTTAGGCAGGCCGATCCGCTATCCCTTAGAAATACAACCTGCAGAGGGCTCCAGGTCAAGGGCGGCACATTTAGGCTCCAACATTGGCTAATTATTTTGTGAAACTACATGATACTAAAAGCATATTAATAGTAGGTCTCCAATTTTGAGCTCTTTGTCAACAGGTCCTCTATTTTACAGACTCACCACCCACCTGCTTCAATTCCTGTTCCAGTTGGCAAAACCGGTGGTAATGAACCTTTTACTGTAACATCTTTACCTGGTATGTTTTCACTAGTAAAAGATTTTCCACGTCCATTATCAATACCAAAAACTAGTTTGTAGGTATAAGTGTCCTGATACTGGGGTTTAAGATATTGGCCGTAATATGCCTCAGATCCTTTTTTTGCATTTATCCAATCTTTTATCGGCTTAATATCTCCGTAAATGTCTTCCAGCATATCAGTTATATCGTTCTGCGTATATATGATATTCCAGAATCTTTCCATTTGTTTCGCATCAAGGGGTTTTAATTTTCCAAGTGCTTTTCCATAGCTTGACGCTCCTGATGTGAAGTCTCCGGTAAATTGTCCAATAAGAGAATTAAACCAATCTGCCCAACCGTATTCTTCAAAAGCTCCACTTAGCTCCCCTTCACATAATATGGAAGCGGTTGCATAGGATGCCTTCATGTTTATATTGATGTATTTTTGAGCTTTCACATAATCTGAAATGCAACGATGTAGTTTAGGCTTAGAGTTGATTTGTTGGTTCATTTCAATCAGCTCCGGGAATATAGCCTTTTCTTCTTTGATTACGCTACAAAAAATAGCAGTTATCAAATCCTTCGGGAGGTTTAGCGCAGCCTCTTTCGCAATATCCCCAGGTATGCTCTCCACGATACTAGCAGCACCAACTTGGCCCCCGGGGATAAGAGAATATGCGAGAAAAGCTACTAGTTTACCTTCCGCCTTAGCAGAGAGTTCTGCAACAGTTTTAGCTACTTTTGCTTTGGCAAAAAGGGAATCGAGTTTTTCTATTCCTCTTTGTTCCTCCACCACAACATCATAATGTGCATTGTTCGATAAATGTTGATATACATCGTATATAGCATTAGCATTTTGAATTACTTGAATTTTGTTAAGAACATCTGGATCTTTTACAAAATCTCTTGTTTGTTTATCAATAAAGTAATAGGAATTCGATCGGAACCAATCCAAATCGTCTATTTTAGTTAGTTTCAACTCAGTGTTTAAATAATTGTTGGGTATCTTAATTATGGAATAATCATGACCATTGATATTTGTATCATACCAAACATATGCTTTTCCTGCTTTGATTAAAGATTGCAGAGTGGAAATATTTGGATTCATTCCATATCCTTGATCCTTGGCAAACCTAAGATATTTCATATAAGGATCTGCTGTTCTATTTAAATTGCCTTTTGCATCAAGAAAGCCCATTGCACCCCAGGTCTTTTCGCTGACATTTCCATCTGCTTCTATAAGATCTTTTGGATGTGATTTATTATATTGTTCCTGCCAAACACCTACTGCCAATTGAGTACCATAACCATATTTCCCATAAGAGTCTTGCCCATAGGGATCTTGTGCTCCATTCCATAGATAAGCTTGAATGACAGCCACATCATCACCCGTTGAACCATATTTTAGAACCGGAATATTTGAGTTTGGTTTCACAACAAAATAGTCTTCTTTATCAGTCTCCCCGGCTGTATTTTCTGCCCATACCCTGTATTTTCTTTGATATGTGCTGGGTTGGCCGGATGTACTTATCGTTTTTGTTAATGCGTAAGTTCCCTCATTACTGCTGCTAGAGCTTTTTAATTGCATGGCAAAATTATTCTTGCAAGTGTCTTTGCTTAGCCAGTCGCCTTCTCCATCGTCAAACTGGATGTAGTGTTGCCGCTCAGTTTCCCTATCGGGAAATGAATAGTTTTTTCTTGCCAAAGGGGGCGGTAATCTGAGACAATAATTGACGTGTGCAGCCGGAGGTTGCGCCGACAATCATTATGTCAGGAGCAGCG